>CAZSTM010000353.1:0-4937 GCA_964609635.1 uncultured Gemmatimonadales bacterium | reverse complement strand
GCGTACCCTATCGTATCATCGGGGGTATGCGTTTTTACGAGCGCAAGGAGATCAAGGATCTGCTGGCCTATCTCAAGGTGATCGCCAATCCGCGGGACAGCACCAGCCTGTACCGCATAATCAACGTGCCGGCCCGCGGAATCGGTCCGGTAACCCTGACCAGGCTGACCTCTCTGGCCAACTCGCAGGGCGAGCCGCTCTACCATGTCCTGGCCGAGGCCGACCGGGCGGAAGGACTTTCGACCTCAATGGCGGCCAAGGTGATCGATTTCCACACCATGCTCGAGGAGCTCAGGGCGCTTTCACGTACCGAAAGCGCCAGCAAGGTACTGAGCGAACTCCTCCATCTTTCGCGTTACGAGGAAAGTCTAAGCGAGCTCGACACTTTCGAGGCCCAGGGCCGTATGGAGAACATCAGCGAGCTGGTGAGCGCGGCCCAGGAATTCAGTGAGCGTTTCGCTCCGGATAACGGGCCCACCTGTCTCCAGGCCTGGCTGGCCGAGACCTCACTGGTCAGCGAGATCGACTTCCACGATCCCGAGGAGGACTGCATCACCCTGATGACCCTGCACAATGCCAAGGGTCTCGAGTTTCCGGTGATCTTTATCGCCGGAGTGGAGGAAAACCTGCTGCCCATTGCCCGGGCTTTCGAGGATTCGACCGGAAAGGCGCTGGAGGAGGAGAGAAGGCTTTTCTACGTGGGGATCACCCGGGCCAAGGAAAAACTGTTCCTGAGCTGGGCCGCAAGCCGGAGGCGATTTGCGGACATCCTTGAATCCGGCCCCTCGAGTTTCCTGCGCGATATCCCGGAAGAGCTTATCGAGCGCCGCCCCAGCCTCACCCGCCGGAGAGTATCCTCAGGCAAGCTGGGATTTTCTTTTTCCACCGGCGGCGGCTCGCGCGCGCCCATCGGGGCCGCCCCTCCGATTCTCGGTTCGGCCTCCGGCTCTCTGAAAGAAATCAGTGCCCGGCCCGCTGCGGCAGGGATCACCGAGCCGGTATTCGAACAGGACCACGGAGTCGATGAGCCCTCCTATCGCAAGGGTGAGCGCGTGGTGCACAATACCTTCGGTTCCGGTACCATCGTGCAGGTGAGCTCCTACCTGGATGATCTGCGCCTAAACGTAAGATTTGACTCCGGTTTCACCAAGAAACTGATGGCCCGTTTCGCCAGGTTGAAGCGGGAATAGCAAATCTGCGGTTTGATCGATAAAAGAAAACCATGAAAAAAGCCTGGCCAGTTGAACCACTTGCCGTCTCATATCTTCTCTTGATTTTAGCGGGGATGATCCTGGCAGGGTACTATTCCCCGACTCTGGGATACGGCCTTAGCCTGACGGGCGACTATCATCCGGCTGTGGGAGCCGTCTTCGTCGCCCTTTCGCTCGCAGGAATATTTCCTCCTCTGCGCAAAAGTATTATCTCTCTGCTTACCCCTGCTCCGGCTGCGACCGGAGAGCCTGTTTTCCGTTCTTCACACATCTTCATCTTTTCTTTGCTGATCGGTCTTTTCACTTTCAGCTGCCCGGCGGTGAACCTGATGATGGGGGACGGCCCCATTTTTGTCTATGAGGTTGACGCATATTATTCCCCTACCGAGTGGAAATTCGGTATTAAAACTCCTTTTTGCGTGATAGATACTGCACTGCACCACCTTTTTTTTCTGACTTTAGGTAACGAACTGTACTCCTTTTTATCGTCATCCGATAAAGCCTACCTGGTGATGTCGATGGTTTCAGCTTTGGGAGCGTTTGTTTTCATCATTTTTCTGTTTAAAGTGTTTTCCGTTTTGGTAAAAGATAAAACTTTGTCGAAAACCTTGGCGGCTCTGGTACTGACACTGGGTACCATGGCGATTTTCAGCGGCTATATAGAATACATCGCCCTGAGAGTCGCTCTGTTTATGATTTTTATCCTGGTGGCGGTGCGAACTTTGAAAAAAGGTGCCGGCCCGTGGCCGCTGATGATTTTATCCCTGTTTTGCGTGGGGTTTTATATCGCTTTTGTAGCACTGGGGTTTTCCGTTTTATATGTAATCTACTGCAAGCGGGATGAGATAGTTAAAAGGCCTCTGAGCTGGCTGCTTTCCGTGGTGGTACCATCGATAATTTTTCTTTTGCTTATCTCCAAAATGGTCGATCTGAGGACATTTCTCTCTTTATTTGTATCCGGGGGGGATTCTCTCACCCTGGAAACCGGAGAGGAGGTTTTATACGGCCTGCTTTCTGTGGACCATCTGCTGGACCTGATCAACGTGATCCTTCTTCACAGTCCGCTGAACCTTCTGGCAGCTGCCTGGATCGTTGTTGCTTTATTATTTTTCCGGAAGAAGTGGAGCAAAGATAAAATTACCGTATTATTGCTGTTCTTACTTTTGGGATTCGGGTTTGAGCTGTTTTTATTCAATGCCAAGCGAGGGATATTTTACGATTGGGATATATTTTCCTATCCGGGCCTGCTTATACCCCTTATAGCTTTTCGTCTGTGGGAGGTATGCGCTCCGAGTGAAACCAGGCCGAAAATCGTGAATGCTGCAGCCATCCTGTTGCCTCTGGCCGTAATGCACCTGCTGCTCTGGGGAACCACTCTCCACACCAGAGATATTCTCTTTAAGAGGTTGATGAAATGCGAATACTCGCAGACAGGCAACAGGTTTTGGGCAGGTGGTCTGAGCAGTTATTTCGTGGAGGAAAACTATTTTCCCGATTATGCTCTGGACCTGGCGGAGAAGAATGGTGATTTCCGACGGCTTATAATATACAAACTGTGTGCGATTGCCAATGAGGATAAATACGTGGATATTGATTTTCTATTGAAGCTTACGGATAGATGCGCTGATAAACTTGACTGGTTGGATCACGCTAATATTGGTGGAGCGCTCCTTACAAAAAACAAAGACAATGAAAGTATCTATTTTCTGCGGCTCTCCACTAACGCAAAGGAAGATTCAATCAATATGACAGTCGCTTTCAACCTGGCGTCATATTACAGGAAGCAAAACCGCCCGGCACCCATGATATTATATTTCTCTGTACTTCCAGAAGAGATGATGGGGGAAAAAAGCCCGGAATTATACAGGACCATCAAGCACTGGAAACAGCACGGTAGTCTTCAGGATTCATTGACCTTGATAGTACCGATCGCCGCTCAGAATGTTTTCAATAACGCGGTCTCTCTGTTGGGAAAAGGTCATCTAAAAAGCGCGGAACAGGAATTTATTGCTGCCAGAGGGCTTGGTTTTGATACTCTAAGGATCAATCGCCTTCTGGAAAGAATAAAGAAATTGAAAAACGGCGAACTTTAGATATTTTATAGAGGTATTAGCCATAGGGCTCAGTCTGCGCCGGAGGGGAATCCATAATATTACTGTTTGCGCAAGGCCGGGGATATTTTAACCAAAACCAAACCGGAACAGAGTTTCCAGATGGAGGTACTAATCCAGGAAACATCCTTGAAAGATTTGCACAAGATCCCCGGTGTGGGCCCTAAAATCGCCAGGGACCTCCGGGACCTGGGATATCGCTGTGTTGCCGAGCTTAAAGGCCGGGACCCCGAGACAATGTATGCGGCTCTCTGCTCTCTGCGGGGCGGGCGGGTGGACCGCTGCATGCTTTACCTTTTCCGCTGCGCGGTTTATTTTGCAACAGAGGAAACCCACGATCCCGAGCTGCTCAAGTGGTGGAAGTGGAAGGATAAACCTGCGCCTTACAAACCAGAGATTTAATCATCGGTGCGAGGCACCTTTTTAGAATGTTCAGAATAAAACAATCATCACCGAACATTCGATTTAGAGTACCAAACCAAGGAGCGCCCATTGGCAGTCAGCAAGGAAGAAGTTCTTAAGATCGCCGACCTGGCCCGCCTCCACCTGGATGAGTCGGAGGCCGAACGCATGACCCGCGATATGAACGCCATCCTGGACTACGTGGAGAAACTGAACGAGGTCGATACCGAAAACGTCAGCCCGCTCTCCTGGCTCGAGGGCAAAGAAACCCCCATGCAGACCGATGTGGTGAAAAAATTCGACAACACCGATGCGGCCCTGAAAAACTCTCCCAGGTCCGAGGGGCGCTTCTTCATCGTGCCCAAAGTTATCGAGTGAAAAAGAATTCAGGAGAAAAGAAAAAGCAGCATAGAGGGGCAAAGACAGCTGGCTTCCATTCTACAATCACTGACAACCGGCAACTTTATCACTTTACGAATTTGTCACTCTGCACCTGAGCAGCCGTCTTGTATAGTCAAAAAAATAATTCTTATCACAAATAGAACGGAGCATATTTAGTGAGTGGGATCAGAGATTTATCGGGATGCGAACTGGCGGGACAGATCGCCTCCGGCCGCATCCTGGCCCGGGAAGCCTGCCAGGAATTCCTCTCGGCAATCGAAGCCGACGACCATAACTGCCTGATCTCGGTGCGGGGCGAACAGGCCCTGGCAGAGGCGGAAGCCGTGGACAGCTCGGTGGCTGCGGGAGAAAAACTGCCTCCGGGAGCCGGCCTGCCGCTGATTATCAAAGACAACATGGTGGTAAACGGCGGAGCCGCCACCTGTGGCTCGAAAATTCTGGAAAATTTTATCAGCCCGTACGATGCCCATGTGGTGGAAAACCTGCGGAAATCCCGGATGGTCATCCTGGGCAAGGCCAACATGGATGAGTTCGCCATGGGCAGCAGCAACGAGAACAGCGCCTTCGGCCCGGTAAAAGGTCCGGTGGACCCGGGCCGGGTGCCCGGAGGCTCCTCGGGAGGGTCGGCCACCGCGGTGGCGCTGAAACTTGTGCCTGTTGCCCTGGGTTCGGATACCGGCGGCTCCATTCGTCAGCCGGCCTCGTTCTGCGGTGTGGTAGGACTAAAGCCCACTTACGGGAGAGTGAGCCGCTACGGCCTGGTGGCCTATGGCAGCAGCCTGGACCAGATCGGCCCCCTGACCCGCACGGT
>CAZSTM010000352.1:0-4964 GCA_964609635.1 uncultured Gemmatimonadales bacterium | reverse complement strand
TGCTAACCGATGATCTGCCGACCGAAGAAGAGCTGAAAGACCTCCAGAAAGAATATAAAAAAGTTCCTCGGCTTCCGGGTAATGTCTGGGACTGCTTGAAAGCTCTTCCCGGGGACACTCACCCGATGGTCATGCTGAGCATAGGTATCATGGCCCTCGAAAGGGAAAGTATCTTTCTCAAGCGATACAACGAGGGCATGAAAAAAACAATGTACTGGGAACCGGTACTGGAAGATTCAATCAACCTGCTGGCCAGGCTTCCGGAGCTGGCGGCCGGCATTTATCGCATCAGCAGCGGCAAGGGCGACCCGATTCCGCCGAATAAAGAGCTGGACTGGGGAGCCGACTATGCTTACATGCTCGGCATCGACGATCCAAAGGGAGAATTCAAGAAGCTGATGCGCCTCTACCTGGTGCTGCACAGCGACCACGAGGGCGGCAATGTCAGCGCCTTGACCACCCATGTAGTCGGTTCCGCGCTCTCCGATCCCTATTATGCGGTGTCCGCCGGTCTCAACGGCCTGGCCGGACCTCTTCACGGCCTGGCCAACCAGGAATGCCTGGCTTTCGTGCTGGAGATCCACGAGAAATACAGCGGGGTCCCGAGCGATGAGGAGCTGGTAAAGTTCTGCTGGGATACCCTGAACAGCGGCAAGGTGATCCCCGGGTACGGTCATGCGGTACTGCGGCAGACCGACCCGCGTTTTACCGCTTTCAATAACTTCGGTCACCAGTACTGCGAGGATTCGGAAGTTTTCCAGATCGTCGACCGGCTGTTCAAACTGGTTCCCGGAGTGCTCCAGGAGCACGGCAAGGCCAAGAACCCCTGGCCCAACGTGGATGCCGGAAGCGGCAGCCTGCTCTATCATTACGGTCTCAAGGAGTTCAACTATTACACCGTGCTTTTCGGAGTTTCCAGGGCCATGGGCATGCTCAGCCAGCTGGTGATGAGCCGGGCGATGTTCACCCCGATCTTCCGGCCCAAGTCCGTGGGCAGGGACTGGGTCAAGCAGTTTCTGGGGATTTAAAGCCGTACCGCAGCTTTACCCTTGAATAAAAAGGCCGCGCAACCAGCAAATAGGAGGTTGCGCGGCCTTATCTTTTTTAAATTCTGCAGCGCCGCCTCCAAGCCCTCCATAATGCGCCCGCTCACCGGCCCGGCAGCAGACCCCCTACTCTTTTTCCGTCTTTTCCGCGGGAGGATATTTCTCCCTCACGTAACGGCTGATTTCATCCCACTCCGGTGAGCCGGTCACCAGGTCTTTTTTGGGCGGCAGGGTGGCTATCAGGGCCTTGGCATTTTCTATCCGCTCACCGGTAACCGGGTGAGTGGAAAACAGCGACTGCCAGCCTTCGGGGTCCGGACCCTCCTGGTGGGCCTTGAGTTTCCCGAACATGTCCACCATGCCGTGGGGATCGTAACCCGCCTCGAACATGTTGACCAGCCCGAAGTGGTCCGCCTCGCGTTCGGCCTCACGGCTGTAATAGAGCAAACCGGTGGTAGCGAACAAATTCGCCACGGTCTTTTTGATCGAGTCCGAGCCGCGGCCCAGGGCGATATCGGTCACCGCCCCGGCCAGCTGCATCTGGCTCATGCGCTTCATGCTGTGACGGCACACCACGTGGCTGATCTCATGGGCCACCACGCTCATCAGCTCCGTCTCGGTCTCCGACGCGCGGATCAGACCCAGATTGATGTAACAGTACCCGCCCGGAAGAGCGAAAGCATTTATCACATCGGAGTTGATCGCAGCGAAATGATACTCGATCTCCGGGCGTTTTGAAACCGCCGTCAGCTTCCGGCCTTTTTCCTGAAGGAACCTGGTGATCTTCTCATCCTCGAGGATTTTGTACTGCTTGCGGATCTCTTTGTCGAGGGATCTGCCGAAATTGACCTCCTCGGAGGTGGAGTAGAAATTGATGTTCCTTATAGAGCTGCAGCCGACTTGCGTAAGTAATAACACGACCAGCAGGCCAAAGCTCGTTTTTCTTGAAAATATCAGCTTCACGGCCGGGCTCCTTTTTTTCAGTAATCAAAAATTCTGGTGTAACCGGTGGTGATTAATTATAGTTTTCATTATTATAATACAAGAATCGGGACGAGCTATCAAGCAGGCGGATAATTTTTTCCGGGTGAAATCCCTCAGAGCTTATAGTCACTGACACTCGAAGTTTCGACTAAATAAAGACAATTCCAGATGAAAAAGCAGGATAATTACAGCTTGCTCGCGCCTTACTATGATTTATTTATTAACTGGGTCAATCGGCTGGAATCGGAGATTCCTTTTATCCTGAAAAGCTGCGGTAAGCCCCGAAGCGGCTTACGCGCGCTGGATATCGGCTGCGGGACAGGTTATCACCTGCGGGCACTGCAGCAGGCGGGATTCGAAGTGCAGGGCATGGAGCCGTCGAAAGCCCTGCGCGAGCAAGCGGTTCGCAACCTTCCCGGAACTACGGTTTCTCCGTTAAAAATGGAACGGCTCCCAAGCTTTGCCGGCACTCACGGCCCATGGGACCTGGTAATCTGCCTGGGGAATACGCTTCCCCACCTGCCTGAGAGTCTCCTGAGGAAATTCTGCCGGGCTCTGTATCAGGCCCTCAACCAGAAGGGGGTAGCGGTAATCCATCTTCTGGGTTACGAAAAAATCTTAAAAAACCGCCCCGGCAAATTGCCTGTGAAAACCATAGAAGTCACGGAGGCCGTCTATCGCTTTGAACGCAGTTACGAATATAAAAAAGATCATCTGGCGTTTAACATCGAAGTCTTCAGAGATGATATCCTATTAGGCGAAGACCGGGAAATCCTTTATCCGGTCACCGCCCGAAAGCTGCGTGGGGTTTTATCGGGTGCCGGTTTCAGAGAGATTCGTCTCTACGGTGCTTTCGACCATGAAGTTGAATACACTCCGGAAAGCGACAACCTGGTGGCCGTGCTCATCAAACATCCCGCAACAGCGGCAGACCCCGTTATGAAAGAGAAAAGTTCAAGGCTTGCCCGGAGAAAATCAAAACCCTGAAATCATTCCTTTTTCACAGCCGGACTCCTCCCGGCTTCCAGCGCAACAGCTCGATTAGATTTTATATTATCCTGCCTGCAATAAATCTTCAGGCTTGTGTGTCCGCATTGACCAGGGCCAGGTTGTCCTTATGAATTACTTCCTCGCCGACCCGGTGGCCGAGCACCTCTTCGATGCGTGAGGAGTGAAGGCCCCTGATTCGACTCAGGTCCTCGGCGCTGTAAGAGGTCACTCCCCTGGCGAAGGCTTCACCCTCGGCGCTGGTGGCTACATCCACTATGTCCCCGCTGTCAAAACGGCCGATGATCTCCCGGACGCCGCTGGCCAGCAGGCTCACCCCGCGTTCGATCAGGGCCCGGCGGGCCCCCTCATCTACCAGCACCCGGCCGCGGGAACGCCCGCTGAAAGCGATCCACTGCTTCCGGCGTTTCATGCCTTCCGACCGGGGCAGAAAGAGCGTGCCTACCTGTTTACCGGAAGTAATATCTTTCAGGCGGCAGTCCAGGCCGGAGGCAATAACGCAGAAACGGCCGGCTGCGGTGGCCAGACGGGCGGCCTCCAGCTTGGTTCTCATCCCGCCGATCGAAACCTCGCTGCCCTTGCCGCGGGTGGAGCGTACCATCTCCGGGGTAATGCGCTCGACCACCGAGAGCTTCCGGGCGGTTGCATCGCGTTCCGGGTTGGCCGTGTAGAACCCGTCGATATCGGTGAGGATGACCAGCATACCGGCATCCACCACGGCGGCCACCTGGGAGCTCAAGGTGTCGTTGTCCCCGTAGCGCAGTTCCCGCACGGCCACACTGTCGTTTTCATTGACCACCGGGACTACTCCCAGGCGAAAAAGGCTTTCGAAAGTGTTCTGCAGATTGACATAGCGCCTCCGGTTCTGAAAATCCTCCGCCGTTACCAGCACCTGGCCCACCTGCCATGCATGTTTGGCGAAAGCCTGTTCCCACATTCTCATCAGTCCTACCTGTCCGACCGAGGCCACGGCCTGGCGGTCTGGTATCAGACGGGGGTACTGGCTCAAGCCCAGAGAGCCTATCCCCGCTCCCACCGCACCGCTGGTGACCAGGACCGCAGTCATTTGCTGTTCCCGCAGCCCGACCACTTCGGCGGCCAACCGCTCGATGAGCTCGACCCGGATCAGGTTGTCGGCGCCGGTGAGCACCCGGGTACCGATTTTTATTACCAACCGGTGGATGTCTTTCAGGTACTTTTTCCTGTGCATTGGAGTCATCTTTAGAAGATCATTTGGTAGTTGCAAGCTGTAAGCTGCGAGTTTTCAGTTTTAATACTCAGGAGCGACAATCCGCGCCTGCACGTCTCACGCGGAAGAATTCCCTGTCCCGGCTGAAGTAAAAGCGTACAGGCAGCCGTCCTCAGCACCCACAAACACCATGCCTCCGGTGACCGCCGGGCTGGAGATAATAGCGCTGCCCAGGTGATTTCGCCACTCTATCCTGCCTGAGGATAGATTCACCCCGTAAAGGTAACCGTCGGTGGAGCCGAAAACAACAGTCTGGGCCGCCACCACCGGCGAACAGTAGATAGAGTCATTGGTGGCCATTGACCAGAGGAGCCGGCCGCTGAATTTTTCGACAGCATAACAGCGGCCGTCCAGACAGGTCAGCAGCACCATGCCTTCAGTTACCGAGGGTGTCGAGCGGATAGCGTTTTCGGTGCGGAAGTCCCATAACTTTTCACCCTTTTTCGCATCCACTGCGTAGAGGTGGTAGTCATCGGAGCCCACGAAAACCACGTTCTCATCCACCGCCGGACTGCAATGAATCGAGGCTTGAGTCTTGAAACGCCATAGCTGTGTGCCGTCTTCCACGCTGTTGGCGTAAAGACAGCCGTCATCGGACCCGGAAAAGGCCACCCCCTCGAAAAAGCAGCTTGCATAGCGCAGCTCGCCTGTGCAGGCTTGTTTCCAGAGGGGTTCTC
>CAZSTM010000351.1:0-4967 GCA_964609635.1 uncultured Gemmatimonadales bacterium | reverse complement strand
GTAACGGTCAGGCAGGAGATCAATATCTTTTCGATGAAATCGGTGAACATGAACGCGCCGAAACGCATGCTCGAATATTCCAGGTTGAAGCCGATAATCTCCGACTCGCCCTCCGGCAGGTCGAACGGGATTCTCTTGGTCTCGGCCGCCCCGGCAGTCAGAAAAATCAGGAAAGCCACCGGCTGGACCACGATGCCCCACAGGGGCAGCCAGCCTCCGGCGAGCGTGCCCTGCCATTCGACCATTTTTTGCATGTTCAGGGTGTGGTAAACCAGAAGCGGCCCCACGATGGCCGCGCCCAGGGATATCTCATAGCTGATCATCTGGGCGGTGGCGCGCATCGAACCCAGCAGAGCGAAGTTGTTGTTCGAGGACCAACCTCCCAGAACCACTCCATAGACAGCCATGCCCATCATGGCGAAAACGAAAAGTATGCCCACCTCCGGGTTGGCTATCTGCAGGCTGAGTTCCCGGCCGAAGAGCTCCAGCTCGTTCGAAAAGGGTATCACCGCAAAACCCATCAGCGCAAAAAACCACGAGATAAAAGGCGCCAGCAGGAAGATCTTCCGGTAATCGGTGCGCGGGATGAACTCCTCCTTGGTGAACATCTTGAGCCCGTCGCTTACGATATGAAAAAGCCCCAGTATGCGGAAACCCAGGATGTCCGCCCGGTTGGCGCCGATGCGGTCCTGCATCACCGCGCTCTGCTTGCGCTCGACCCAGGTCAGGAACCCGCCGAAACCTAGTATTCCGCCCAGGACGGCGAATATTTTAACCAAATGGATGATAACTTCAAGGTACATGAATGCTTCCGTTATAAAGGTTTGGTTTCCGAACCGGTCAACCGTGGTTCAGTTTAATTCCCTCTGCCCCAATCTTTTCATAGTCGAGACCGGCAAATGCCTTGTTTTTTTCCGCCAGATCGAGGAAAACTTCTTCTGCGCTGTTGAAATTGTAAGTACCTCCCAGGACCACTCCCAACCGCTGCATGATCTCCCAGCCCGGCAGGGATTCCGCCACCGGATCGAAAGCCCGGCGCTGAATCTGGATCCGCCCGTCGGAGTTGACCAGCGTGCCCTGGCGCTCGGCGAAAGCTGCGGCCGGCAGGGTTACCTGCGCGACTTGCGAGGTTTTACAACTGTTGGTTCCCTGATAGATGAGAGTCTCCACCTTCTCAAAAGCTTTTTCCCAGTCTGAGCCGAGAGGCCCCGGCAGGCCCGGCGGATCGTGGTAGCAGATATATAGCGCGCCGAGCTCACCGGCTAAGGCTTTGGCTTTCAATTCCTCGAGACCGATCACCTCCGCTTCCGCCCCGGCCAGCCCGATCAGCTCGGTGCCGGCGGTGTTGGGGTTTTTGTCGGCTTTTCGCAGAAAGTCATCCTCGGTGGGTTCGCCCCGAGTTGCGGTGCTGAAAGCGATAAGGCTGCCGGGAAGCTGCTGGTCGAGCACCCGGCGCAGCAGGTGGAGTTCTTCGCAGGCGGCCCGGGGCGAGACCAGGAAAGCCACTTCCCCTTTTTTCGCTCCGGAGGCCACGGCTTGCATGGAGTTTGCAGCCTGCACCAGGGCCTGCTCCCAGGTGGCCTCACTCAGGTGGCCCTCGCTCAGGAGGCTGGGCTCGCACAGGCGGTCCGGGTCATCGACCGCCTTGAAACCATAGCGGCCCTCATCGCAGATCCACCACTGGTTCACCTCGGCGTTGTAGCGCGGCTTGAGCCGGCTGATCCGCCGGCCGTTGTTCTTGTAGGGACGTTTCAGGTTGTAGTGAATCTCGATATTACAGCCGGTGGAGCACCCCGGGCAGATCGAGTCCGCCCGCTCGAGGAACCAGACTCTGGTTTTGAAACGAAAGTCCTTGTCGGTCAGGGCTCCTACCGGGCAGATATCCACAACATTCCCCGAATACGGGTTGTCGAGCTGCCTGTCTTCGAAAATATCGATCTCGCTGCGGTCGCCCCGTTCGAAAACTCCCAGTTCGAAGCTCTTGGAAATTTCGGCGCAGAACCTGACACAGCGGGTGCAAACAATACAGCGCTCCTGGTCCAGCATCACCCGGGGACCGATCGAAAAAGCTTTCTTGGTTTTCTTGACTTTGTTTTCGCGCATGCGGGAGATGTAGCCGCCGTAGAGCATGTAGTACTCCTGCAGCCCGCACTCACCGGCCTGGTCGCACACCGGGCAGTCTAAGGGGTGGTTGGTCAGGTGGAATTCGAGCATGGCCCGGCGCGTCCGCTTGACCCTTTCGTTCCCGGTATGGACTATCATCCCATCCCCGACGCTCATGTGGCAGGAGATCTGCAGCTTGGGCATTTTTTCTATTTCCACCAGGCACATGCGGCAGGCTCCGGCAATCGACAGGCCCTGGTGGTAGCAGTAGTGGGGAATTTCGATTCCCACGCTGCGCGCCGCCTCCAGGATGCTCGTACCCTCGGCGAACTCGTACTCGGTACCGTCGATAACGGTCTTGACCGTCTTTTTTTCTGAGTCGCTCAAAGTTTCTCCGTCGCCTGTGAGGGTTCGCCGGCGCCGCCCACGGCCACGGCGGTCGGGGAAACCCTGGCCTCGAACTCCTCGCGGAACTTGGTTACAAAACTGGTCACCGGCAGGGCTGCGGCATCTCCCAGAGGGCAGATGGTATTGCCCTCGATCATCCGGGCAATGTCCACCAGGTCGTCCAGGTCCCGGCTGCAACCGGAGCCCTCGACAATCCGTTCCATGATCCGGGTCATCCAGCCGGTTCCCTCGCGGCAGGGAGTGCACTGGCCGCAGGACTCCCACGAATAGAACTTGCAGATACGCAGGAGCACTTTGACCAGGTCGGTGGTCTCATCCATCACAATTGTCCCGGCGCTGCCCAGCATACTGCCCAGCTCGGCCAGGCTGTCGAAGTCCAGCGGTACGTCTATCTCCTCGGGCTTGAGGACCGGGCAACTGGTTCCCCCTGGAATGACCGCTTTGAGCGCCCTGTCCTCGCGGATTCCGCCGGCATGCTCATAGATCAGTTCCCTCATCGGGGTACCCATACAGAGCTCGTAGACTCCGGTATGTTTCACATGACCGCTCACTCCGAAAAGGCGCGCCCCGCCGCTGCGCTCGGTTCCGATCCCGGCGAAATACTCGGGCCCTTTCTCTATTACAATCGGTACATAGGAGAGGGTCTCGACATTATTGATAATCGTGGGCCTGGAGAACAGGCCCTTGACCGCCGGGAACGGGGGCTTGAGCTTGGGATACCCTTTGTAGCCTTCCAGGCTGGAAAGCAGAGCGGTTTCCTCGCCGCAGATATATGCCCCGGCGCCGCGGTGCATCATAACCTCGAGCCGGCGTCCGGAGCCGAAAATGTTTGTTCCGAGATAGCCAGCCTCTTCCGCCTCTTTCAGGGCTTGCCGGAGCACACGGTAAGCTTCCCAGTATTCACCCCTGATATAGATGAAAGCTTCCTCGGCATCGATTGCCGCGGCGGCGATGATAATTCCCTCGATCAACAGATGGGGGGCCTGGAGCATCACATAGCGGTCTTTGAAAGTACCCGGCTCCGATTCATCGGCGTTGACCACCAGGTATCTGGGACCTTCCTGGTCGCGGGGCACGAAGCCCCATTTCATTCCGGTGGGAAAGCCGGCGCCGCCCAGGCCCCGAAGGTTGCTTTTTTTAAGGGTCTCGATGATTTTCTCACCGGGCCATTTCTCCGAGATAACCTGGCGAACCGCGGCATACCCGCCGTGCTTCTCGTAAACGGAGCGCCGGTGGCTGTCCTCGATCTCGAAAAACCGGCTTATCAGTTTTACCCGTCCCATGAGTTACTCCAGGCCTTCCAGCAGTTCATCGAGTTTTGCAGGTGTCAGGCGGCCGTAGAACCTGTCGTTGATCAGAATCATCGGGGCCATCTCGCAGGCGCCCAGGCACTCGACAGTCCAGAGCGTAAACTTGCCGTCTGCAGTGGTCTCTCCAACTTCGATCCCCAGCTTTTTCTTGAGATGCTCCACCAGTTCCCCGGCGCCGCAAATCATGCAGCTGACGTTGTCGCATAGCATCAGGTGGAACTTGCCTATCGGTTTACGCAAGTACAGGGTATAGAAACTCACCACCTGGTGGACATAGTTGACCGGCAAGTCCATCAGTTCGGCCACGTATTCTTCCACCTCGGGGCTGATATGGCCGAAAGTTTCCTGGGCCAGGTGAAGAACATCGCCCAGGGCGGCCTTTTTCTGCGGATAGTGATCTATCAGGTGGTCAATGACCTTTAACTGCTTGTCACTGAAAGCAACCGGCATGGCAGAGCTCGTTTGTGTCCTGGTGGCTTAGTAGTAAAAACAAGAAAATAAAAAAACAATCTTTCGGACTGTTATTAAAATGCCCGTGTTTTGTAGGGGCGGGTTTAAAACCCGCCCTTGAATGTTCGATGCGGGTTAGTTGATTACAAAAACCCTCGTCTGGTTTTCTCCGGCAACCCTCAGCGGTCGAGTTCGCCGGCTATCATGTTGATAGAGCCGAAAGTAGGGATAATATCTGCGATCATCGATCCGATAAGCATCTCGTGCATTGCGGCCATGGGGAAGAAACAGGGTCCGCGGCAGCGCACGCGCACCGGATAGCCGGTGCCGTCGGAGACCACGTAGAAGCCCAGCTCCCCGTTGGCCGCCTCCACTGCATGATAGGCCTCGCCTTTCGGAGGCCTGATACCCCAGTAGTCCATGGTAAGCATGAAATGCGCCATCAAGCCTTCGATATTGCCGTAAGATTCTTCCTTGGAGGGCAGGGTCATCTCGCGGTGGTCGGTCAGCTTGATCCGCCGGGCTGAAGCCTCATCCGTTCCCTCGAGGGTATAGTCCACTTTGGCCTTTGCCCCGTAATAATCCTTGGTTCGCCCCATCTTTGCGGCATCCACCATCTCGGCCCCCGTGAGCTCTTTTCCCGCGGGGTCCACCGCCACGGCGCCGCCTGGTATCTGGTCTAGAGCCTGTTCGATG
>CAZSTM010000350.1:2835-4971 GCA_964609635.1 uncultured Gemmatimonadales bacterium | reverse complement strand
GGCCTGTTCCGAATAACTCCAGGAAACCGCGCCGATAATCTTCCCATTGTATACGACCGGTGAACCGCTCATTCCTGCGGCACCTCCACCGAGTTGCACCAGACGGGGATCGGAGGCTTCCAGAAAAATCATCGGGAAGTTAGAGTTAATCACATCGACGATTCCACGATATTTCACCAGGAAATCCTGGGGCCGGGTACCCTGCCAAACCGTTCTGACAACCATTTGTGTCCCGTTCGGTAAATCATAAAGAGAATCGAACGGGGCCACCTCGGACAAGTTGCTCGGTCCAATATAGTTGCTGGCTGGAATTGTGTCCTGGCCGCTATATGTAAAGATGACATAGTCTTTTTCCGCATCTGCTATAGGCTCCTGACCGGTCAGGTGAGCCAGGAAAGCGAGCAAGTCAAATATGTTCACCTGGCCGTCCTCATTAAGGTCAAGGCGCTTTACGGCTCGAGCGGTTCCTGGTAAAAGGAAGATTAAGATTATTAAAACAGCTAAACGTTTCATCAGGTCATTCTCCTGTCTTTCTTTAGAATGTTGAACGGAAAAATCCTTCTATCAATCGTTTTCGGCTATCTTATGAGATTCTGCATTCTACATCTCAAAAGCAGATATGCGACGGTTCAGTCTTATTTTTGCTGCGAGCAGTTTTTATCTTTTGGCTTGAAAAAAAGGATTCTTTATCGTCTTTTACGATAGATTAGTCCTTTTTCTCTTTAATATCAACAGTTCTTTTAGTCAAAAGCGAAAAAAAGAAAAACCGGCTGGAAAGACTGTATATCCAGGGAAGGCGGGATGATTTTTATTTTCTGGTTATGGTTCCTGAATATGAAAAGGAATGCTGCTTCATCTTAATGAATTTTCCCTCGTCAATACCTATCAAATTACCGCAGGAGCATTTAATTTGATCGCCGTCCCTGACACTGTAATCCTTGATTATTCGACTCTTCCAGCAGTGCAACACTCTTCCTTTTCCGATTTTCAGATATCTGAATATTTTTCCGTGGCATTCAGCGCATTTTATTTTTATCATTTTTTTCCGTCCGGACATGTTTAACGGCTGTAATTACTGTCCTGCGGCCTTCAAGGTTCTTCCTCCAGACAAAACTTTAATTGCTTTTCAGCTCTTTGCCGACCACTTCCGCCGCCTCTTTATCACGCAGGATGTGTCCCAGCTCGCACATAACCAAATGCCGGGCACCGGATTCTTTGAGGATCTCGAACTCCTGTGCAAGCCTTCGCGCGCTCTTGCGATCACGCTTATATCCGCCATCCGTATAGAACCCGATCATCGGCATACCCTCAACCTGCTTATCGGTATAGGGACCGGAGACCACCTTCGTTGTATAGTCTCTTACTTTCTCAAGGGACCAATGCGGGCTGAAAAACCAGGAGACAGTGATACCGCAGAGATCTACCTTAATCCTGTGGCCATAGAAAATATCGGGAAGGAAAACGGGATGAATGTGGTTGGCAATAATCAGATCCGGCGCCAGGGCTTTTGTTTCCCGGTATAGAATGCTGTAAAGATCGACCAGAACCTTTTGATAAAAGCTGTTCAGGGTCTGCTTTTCGCTCATCCGGGGGTGTTTTTGACGGAATTCCCGGAGTTTTTTCCTGCAGGACTCACACTCACACGAGTGGTAGTTCCGGTAGCCGACAAAATCCCAGATAATACCGTCATATCCCCCTTCCTGGGCATCAGCTACCTGCTCTAAAGCATACTTCACCACACCGGGATCATTCGGGCAGGTAAAATTCTGGTCGAGAATTTCCTGATTTCCCGGTACAGGCTCACCGCCGTACTGATAAAACTGTTCAGGCGGCAGGTTATCCCTTTCAAAACCGGGCAGCTTTTCCTCGCCGGGTCCCAGTACCTGTAATTGCGCGCCCCGACGTCTGTCGAGCGGGTTGATGATTACCAAAGCTTTCATGCCGCGCCTATGACACGACTCTACAACTCCCGGTCTGCCCCAGGACACTGCATTGAAACCGAGCCGCCGGGCCTGCTCCACCGCCTGATCCACTGCTTCCGCGTTTTCAGCCTCGACTGTCCAGACACAGACCAGCTTTATTCCGCTCAGCGGTTTTTCTTTGACCGGTTGGGCGGGTGTACAGGAGGCGATTGAA
>CAZSTM010000350.1:0-2825 GCA_964609635.1 uncultured Gemmatimonadales bacterium | reverse complement strand
CCTTTCGCAAAGGCGTTATACTTCTCCCGTTATCGAGAAACCACAAGAAGACCTTCGCCGCAAGCGGTTTTGTTTCAGGGATTACGGTTTTCGCAGCTCCAGAAAAAACACTCTCTCCTTCTGGTTCCGGGCAATGACATCGAATCCCGTATTTTCAGCCATTCTCAAGTAATACGTATAGATCCCGCCCTTTCTCCGGCCACAAAACTCCATACCCGGCATCGATTTCTTCTTCGGGCAGCTCGACCAACAGAGGGAATACAGCGATATCTTTTTGCTCTTCAAAGTAGAAAAGTCGATCCCCGGAGATTTTCGGGTGGTGGTCATCCTCTTCCGGGGGATTATCGCCACCGGCCTTGGCCGGTGCCGAACAGGCATAGGAAATCAGAAGCATAAGCATCCAGAACAGATACAAGACCAGGCGCGGTTTGTCCTTATTAATCACCATCTTCAGCCTCCACCGGTTTCCTCCTGGTTTCGCCCGCCAGGAGCCGGATAAAAATACGGTAAGACAGTGCGGATATTCACTTCTAATCTACTCGCCGGATGCGTACGGACTTGAGGTCCATGACAGAGTTGCCGGGTTTGGTCAGGGCCCTGACATAAAGGCTGGTCCGTTCTTTCCGCAGCCTGAGGGTACCGAGTCTCAGCGGCGCCCAGATTTTCTCGTAAACCTCCTTGCGCGGCACCCGGTCGGGGCTGGGAACGGGCGCAGGATCGTGAGCTTTTTCGACCTTACCCTCGACACGCCCGCCGCTCACTTCGACACATACTTCGGCCCCGAGGTCCCGCTTGGGGCAGGTGTACATCAGAGTGATCTCGTAGTCTCCGGCGTGTACGACATCGATATCCCAGGATACCTTGGCATCCGTGTCCGTCCAGCCCGTAACCCAGTCGTTGGCCCAGCCTTGGCGACCTTTGTACTCCACACCACCTGATAACGAGGCCTCATGTGCAGGGAGTTCAACCAGTTTTCTCTGCTCATAGCCAACCGGAATCGGCGGGACTTCGAGTCCCTGTCCGGTAACCTCCTCGTACCATTTATCATATGCCTGCTTGAGCTTTGCCGTAATTTCCGGTCGCTCCCGGGCGAGGTTTTTCAGTTCCCCCGGGCCGGCAATCATGTCATAGAGTTCCAAGATTTCCCCGGGTTTGATCACCAGCCGGTAGCGCTGGGTGCGAACCGAACCGTACTTACGCCAGCCGGTGAAAATAATCCGGTCCGGCAGGCTGTCGGCGCCGCCTTTCAACATGGGAACGAGGCTCACTCCGTCCAGCGGAAGGGTCTCCACCTTCTCAATGCCGGCCAGCTCAACGAGTGTGGGCAGCAGGTCAATGTGGGCGGCAATTCTTTCGATGGCAATCCCCGCCTGGATGTGCCCCGGCCAACTGATAAAGCACGGCACCCGCATACCCCCCTCGTGAACCTCTCCCTTGTGGCCTTTCATGCCGCCGTTATAACGTTCGGAGTTCGGACCGTTGTCCCCCAGGAAAACCACGATGGTGTTCCCGGTAATCTTAAGTTCTTCGAGTCTTGCGAGCAGCCTTCCCAGGTTGTCGTCCAGATTCTCACACATACCGTAGACACTGGCTAGTTCGTCATCAGCACCACGCGCCTTATATTTATCGAAATACTTTCCGGGAACCTGGAAGGGAGAATGGGGCGCATTGTAAGGCAGGTAACAGAAAAAAGGGCCTTCCCTGTTCTTTTCTATAAAGTCCATGGCCGCATCGGTCAATATGTCGGTTATATAGCCCTTTGTCTTTACAATTTTGCCGTTGTGTTCGAGGCGGGTGTCGAAATAATTATTCCAGTGGCCCGCGCAGAAACCGAGGAACTCATCGAATCCCTTCCCGTTGGGATGATACGGGTAATGGGCGCCGTTGTGCCATTTGCCGAAGCAGCCGGTTGCATAGCCGGCAGCGCTTTTGAGCACTTCGGCGATGGTTATTTCATCAATTCGCATAGTTTCCCGGCCGCGAGTGACCCCCGTGGTCCCAGTGCGCAGGGGATAACGGCCGGTAAGCACACCCGCCCGCGTTGGAGCGCACACAGGGTCAACATAAAAACGGTCGAAACGGGCGCCGGATGCCGCCAGACGGTCCATTACCGGAGTATCCAGCAGGTTATTTCCATGGGAATGAATGTCCCCCCAGCCCTGGTCGTCGGTAATCACCAGAATTATGTTCGGTTTATTTAACCGGCGGGTCTCGGCGGCCATTAATGCTCCGGTCGCTGCCAGAGCCGTCCCCCCGAGGCCCAATGCCTTCAGGAAATCACGTCGCCCGCGTATGTCGGCACTCATACTCTCTTCCCCCAGGTCAATTTGAGGATTATTAACATTACAACGCGGTTCTCATCCCTATTTATACCAAAAAGTATTCTCATAGGTCAAGAAGAAAGCTTTTCAGTTATGAATTCGCGCTTCTTCTTATCCGGCACGACCGGTTTCCTTTAATGACCGGGATTATTCGCAGCCGGTGCGTATCTCCCCTCCGCTTCGGCTCACTCATAAGCCCTCATCCACTCCTCTCGTTCGCGTTCGCTCACGAGCCCTGCCCTCTCTGTGTGTCCCTGCAACAATTATGCTTGGACGATAACGATCCTGTATTCAAGCCGAAACCGCAATTCATCCCGCTTACCGGGCGTGCAAAAAACAAGGGTTTGCCGGTTACGGCAAACCCTTGTTTATAAACTTAACCGATTGTCTTAGTGATATACGGTAAAACTTAGAAGGCGGATGGCTTCTGACGGGAGTTTCAATCAGGGGATGTGGTTGTCAAGGATATAGTTCAACGGGTTTGTCGGTCTTCCATTAACCACG
>CAZSTM010000349.1:0-4980 GCA_964609635.1 uncultured Gemmatimonadales bacterium | reverse complement strand
TTCATCTCGATAATCACCAGTCGGCCGGTTTCCGGATTAACGGCGAACTGGATGTTGGACCCGCCGGTTTCCACGCCGATTTCACGGATCACGGCCAGGGATGCATCGCGCATCCGCTGGTATTCCTTGTCTGTCAGGGTTTGTGCCGGAGCCACGGTGATACTGTCGCCGGTATGAATCCCCATGGGATCGAAGTTCTCGATGGAGCAGATGATCACCACGTTGTCTTTCAGGTCGCGCATCACCTCGAGCTCGTATTCTTTCCAGCCCACTACCGATTCCTCGATCAGGATTTTGGTAACGGGAGAGAGTTTCAGCCCGACTTTCGCGGCGGCCAGGAACTGATCCATATCCTCGGCCAGACCGCCGCCCGTACCCCCCAGGGTAAACGAGGGGCGAATGATTACCGGGAAGCCGATTTCCTCGACAATTTTACAGGCTTTCTGCAGGTTGCCGGCATAGTCGCCCCGGACTACATTCAGGCCGATCTTGCGCATGGCCTTGTTGAAAAGCTTCCGGTCCTCGGCCTTGCGGATGGCTTCGAGCTTGGCTCCGATAAGCTCCACGCCGTACTTTTTCAGCACTCCGTCTTCGGCCAGCTTCACCGACAAGTTGAGCCCGGTCTGGCCTCCCATGGTTGAAAGCAGCGCAGAGGGACGTTCTTTCTCGATAATCTTGGCCACCACCTCCGGCACCAGCGGTTCGAGGTATACCCGTTCGGCCATGTCCGGGTCGGTCATGATAGTGGCCGGGTTACTGTTGACCAGCACCACCTGGTAACCCTCTTCACGAAGGGCCTTGCAGGCCTGGGTGCCGGAATAGTCGAACTCGCAGGCCTGCCCGATTACGATAGGCCCGGAGCCGATGATCATGATTTTTTTAAGATCCGTACGTTTTGGCATCTTGTTTTGTTATCCGCAGATGACGCAGATTAAGTAAAAAGAATAAAGGCACAAAGTTTTTAAGAGTGTTTATAGTTGCTGGTTGCTGGTGGCTAGTTGCTGGTTAATATATGCTTATCCCCAGCTATTGAATATTATTCATTTGTCAGTGTTCAATGAACGGAGAAGTCTGTTCAGCAAACGGCTGCACTCTTCTATGAGCTTATAAATTCGCGTGATATCCGATGCGCTGATTAATCCTAGATTCTGGGAATTCAATATCTGGGTTTCAACTGATAATAACGAGCCACGCGCGTGTTCAATAAACTTTTAGAACCAAAAAACCGATAAACGTCCATGCCCCTCGGCAAGCCGGGAGTAAGCCGATACACCTGCCGTGACCAAATCCTTTGCCCTCTCCACACCATCAACTCTTTATTATATTCACTAAGGCTTCACTGTCTCTTAACCAACAACCAGCAACTAACCACTAACAACTCTCAACCCTCACAACTCATCCCTCTATGCATTTACTCCTGACTTTTTAAGTCAATGAAGCGTACCGCCAGTGTATCGGTATCCAGCAGCGCCACCGTGCATTGACCGGAGAGCCAGCCACCGCATTCGCCGGGATTGACCACCAGCGGCGGATTCCCGTCTCCCTGGGGCCATTCGGTGACCACCTCGTGGGTGTGGGCGTAAACTACCACCTCCGCCGAATGCTTTCGGGCCTGGGCATCAGGGTCGGCGCAATCGTGGAGCACCAGAATACGCCTGCCGCCGGCTTCCACCATCAGGGGCGGTTCCTGGATAGAGCCGCCTAAAGTGGCCGCCTTGAGCTTCAACCCCACCTTTTCCCCGTCATTGTTGCCATAGACCGCCTTCCAGGGGCAGGAGAGCCTGCCCAGGATCGCCATAGAGAACGGGGCCACCAGGTCGCCCGCGTGAATCACCAGTTCGCATCCTGCGGCATTGAAGCGCTCGACCGCTTCGGCGATCATCGGTACGTTGTCATGGCTGTCAGCGACAATTCCTATCAGCATTTTATTATCCACAGATTACACAAATTAAGTCCCTCTCAAGAGGGATTACACACTCCGTCTGCTGCGCACAGACCCGCCCTAGGTCGGCAGGTTGTCGGAAAGCGCGAATGTGTCGTGCTGCGCACGGATCTCCGCCATGCTCTGCATGGCTCCGGTTCGCTGCGCTCCGGTTTAGGGGTGTGTCTTGAGTATGTGTCATAGGGTAATCAGAGGCTAATTATCCGTTTGAATAATCAGGATTAAGTGATTTCAGTAAGCCTTTGCAACAACAACTCTTTGGCTGGATGATTTTCCGGTCATCAGGCATTTACCCTCTTCCGGCTCGGCATCGAAAGCAATGCAGCGGATAGTGGCCTTTGTTTCCTCTGCCATCTGTTTTTCCATTTCATCATCACCGGCCCAGTGGACCAGCGCAAACCCGCCGTCCGCGGCTATGAACTCCTTGAATTCGCCGTAATCGTCGATCTTGACCGTGTTTTTCTTGCGGAAAGCAAGTGCCCGCTCGAATAATCCTTTTTGCACCGAATCGAGCAGGCCGGCGGCCTCCTCGCTGACAGAGGCGGCGGGAACTGATTGTTTTTCCAGGGTATCGCGCCGAACCATAACCACCTGGTCGGCTTCCACGTCGCGCGGGCCTATCTCGATTCTGACCGGCACTCCTTTGAGCTCCCACTCGCTGAACTTGAAACCGGGCTTGAACTGGTCGCGATCATCCAACCTGACCGTAAAGCGAGAGGAGAGTTCTTTCCTGACCTGTTCGGCCTTTTCCAGGACCCTGCCCCGTTCATCATCCGAGCGGTAGATGGGCACTATCACTATTTCGATTGGCGCCAGGCGCGGGGGCAGCACCAGGCCGCGGTCATCGCTGTGCGCCATGATCAGGGCGCCGATCAGCCGGGTGCTGACTCCCCAGCTGGTGGCCCAGACATGCTTGCGCTCTCCGTCGCGGTCGAGGAAGGTAACATCGAAAGCCCTGGCGAAATTCTGGCCGAGATTATGGCTGGTGCCGGCCTGGAGCGCCTTACGGTCCTGCATCATGGCCTCGATGGTGTAGGTGCGCAGCGCACCTGCGAATTTCTCGCGCTCGGTCTTGTAGCCCACCAGCACCGGCAGGGCCATGGTGCCCTCGGCAAAGGTGCGATAGATTTCCAGCATGCGGCGGCTTTCCTCTTCGGCCTCATCCTCGGTGGCGTGGGCGGTGTGGCCCTCCTGCCAGAGAAATTCGGTGGTGCGCAGAAACAGCCGGGTTCGCATCTCCCAGCGGATGATATTGCACCACTGGTTGATCAGCAGCGGCAGGTCGCGATAGCTCTGGATCCAGTTGCGGTACATGCTCCAGATAATGGTCTCGCTGGTGGGACGAATCATGTAAGGCTCTTCGAGCTTGGAGCCGGCTGCATGGGTGACCACCGCGCACTCCGGGGAGAAACCCTCCAC
Source organism: uncultured Gemmatimonadales bacterium (assembly GCA_964609635.1). GTDB lineage: Bacteria > Gemmatimonadota > Glassbacteria > GWA2-58-10 > GWA2-58-10 > JAFGTO01. The sequence continues at coordinate 1,619 of CAZSTM010000349.1, read as the reverse complement.
GTGTTCGGCTTCCTTCTGCAGGAAACTCTCCGGAATCAAAAGCGGGAAATAGGCGTTCTCATGGCCGGTTTCCTTGAACATCTCATCCAGGGTGTGCTGCATTTTTTCCCAGATGGCGTAACCATAGGGCCGGATCACCATGCAGCCCTTGACCGGCGCGTAATCCGCAAGCTGCGCCTTGAGCACGATATCCTGGTACCAGCGCGAGTAATCTTCATCCCTTCCGGTGATTCCCTTTGCCATTTATACTCCCTATAATTGACTGCGTGACAATGGTTTTGTCAAAATATAAAATTTATATAATTTACAAGAAATTATTTTAAGTGTCAATGTTTGCACAGGCTGGTAAAGGCCTGAGCCGCCTGAGAACTGATCTAACTAAATACTTCTCAAACAGATACGAAACCACCTAGAAAAAAGGCCGCGAGTCTTTAACCCGCAGGCCTTTTTATTATCCACAGATTACGCAGATTTAATCCCCTCTTGAGAGGGGTGCCCGCTTATAAAGGGCGGGGTGTGTAATCCACAAAACCATCAGCCAGGCTGATGGTCCCGGCTTTGCATGTTGGTGAGTGAATAATATTATCGATACCTTGGCAAGACCCTAAATTAAAATTTGGGGCACAGGGCAGGGCTCGTGAGCGAGCCGGAGCGAAGCGGAGACCCGCGCATGCAGGTAGCGCGACACTCGTAACGAGAGGAGTGGATGGCCGTGCCCCTTGTGCGAGGCAACCAAAATACCTTGAATCAATATCAGGTTATTGAAGAAATGAATTTATCCTTTCAGGATTCCCATCAAGCCACCCTTTTGGGGGGTTTCTATTGACTTTCAGTTATCGGCAATTGGAAGCAGTGGTTTCAACCATCACAGCTCCCTGACCCAGATATTACGGTATTTCACCGGGTGGTTGTGATCCTGAAGGTTAATGGGCCCCCGGGTGACTTCCTCGGTCCCGGTTCTGCTGCCGGTGGGCACGACTTCGACATGGTCCTGGATCAGCACGCCGTTGTGAAGCACGGTAACCGTGGCCTTTTTGACGACCTTTCCCTTGCTGTCGAATCCCGGCGCCCGGAAGACAATATCGTAAACCTGCCACAACCCGGGAGGCCTGCTGGCATTGACCAGCGGCGGCGCAACCTTATAAATCGCTCCGCACATGCCGTCAATGTAGGTTTCATTATTATACGAATCCAGAACCTGGACCTCGTAGTTGGCGTGAATGTAAACCCCGCTGTTGCCTCGGTCCTGCCCTTCTCCCCTGGGTGGATCGGGAGAGCAGAACTCCAGATGGATCTGCATGTCGCCGAATTTTTTCCTGGTAACAATGCCGCCTTTGTTGACAGTCATGGCGCCGCCGGCAACAATCCAGTTGGCCGCTTCGCCGTCATCGCCGATCCATTCCGACAGGTCGGTGCCGTTAAAAAGAACGATGGCGTCCGAGGGAACCTTGCCCTCGAGAGCGCTGACCAACGGCGGCTGCTTTTCCTGCGCATAACAGTTCATCGAGATGATAAGAGTTAAGGCCAGTGAAGCGACACTGGCGGCGAATAAATTTTTCCGCATAACCTCCTCCTTTTGTGGTTAATACAACAGTTCGGCAGTGGCGGTTAAAATTACA
>CAZSTM010000348.1:0-4986 GCA_964609635.1 uncultured Gemmatimonadales bacterium | reverse complement strand
CGTATATATCAACTAAATGTTTCTTGGTCTCACACTACGTGAACCTGTTATGAAAAAGATTTCGGGCATCGAACATAAGGGTGGTGGCTATGTGCTGGTACTCGCTCTTTTTGATTAAACTGATTATGTCATCAATTATTTTTAATGAAGGATTGATCATCGGGTTTTGTTTTTGTAACCCCTGGAGCGCTTTTCTGGGAGCATCCAAGATGTTTTGACGGCTATAACTGGATAAATCATCATACAATTCAGTGGCTCCCACAGACACCAATAAGCTTCTTGAAAACCGGTCCAAATCAAAATCTTTAACTGTTGTATTAAGACAATTCCCCAGTACCAAGGGAACATCCTCGGGATCACGATGCTTAAGGAGGCTTGCAGCAACCCAATTAGCAAAGATATCAGTCTGCATCTGGGTAAAGATATTTTGCAACGCTCGATGGCAGTCATCTCGGCGGATCTTCGAGAGATAATGGACAATTCCTAAAAACATATCAGCATCTTTGCAGAAACGGAGCCTTTCCAGCATATCCTCTACCGCTGGCTCATAACGCATATCACCAAGAGCCGTAGCGCACCTTCCGGCAATTCTTCCCTCGTGTTCCTGAAAACATTTCAGGATGGCCGGAGCAAAAAAGATGGCATTGTGGCTCGCCAGATAGAGTGGCGCCATACAAGCCAGATATTCGTCAGAATCCCCAATAAGAGAAGAAACCTCCTTGGTAAAACAACGCGGATATCTTTCATCCAACGCATCGAAAGCCCACTTGCGGACCAAATTGTTAGGGTGAGCCAAATGATTAACATAATCCTGATAAGTCCAGATCGGGTTCATCCATATTCTCCCAGGGGAAAAAAGGCAGATGATGTGATCTATTCTGTTATTGACAATATAATCAAAGTCGGGCAATCACAGAGAATTTTTTTTCAGAGAGTCCATTTGAAAAATGGGATGTTTGGAAGAAATTATTACGAGGAAGCAAAACAGTCAAGCAAGGGACTGAAAATCCCCGTGTCGGCGGTTCGATTCCGTCCCTCGGCACCACGATAAACGCCGCATTTCCACCATATTAAAGGAGATGCGACGCTCTTTATTTTCAGCAATATGTCACTGACTATCACCAAAAATCACCCAACATCCCAGAACGAACTAGGAAATAACTAGGATGACAGCTGGCTAAGCAGAAAAATCTGGTTTATGGGCACAAGAATCATCGTGGATCATTCTTTACTCGGAACCTCCTGCTTGTAAGGCAGGCGCTATCCTTTTCCTCGCACTTGCGCAATCCCTTGCAAACCAACTCTATACGCATGATTACCTAATTATTATCGTTTTGGGGCTGAATGTCATAGTTGTGTTACAGTGTCTTTCACTGCATTTATTGCATTTCAGAAGAAGTGGGAACAGGGTGATTCATCCACCAGCAAAAAAGTGATTCATATACGTTTGGACAATTGAAGGGCGTAACGGGATTCGAACCAGTGACCTCTTGCATGTCGAGCAAGTTTTTTACTGATTATTTTGTTTGGCTAACTCATTGATATATAACTTAAAAGCGTACGATTGCCCGATTTGCGCTTTTTTATGTCGAATGTCATAGATGCCATAGATGTATTATATGTCCTCAAGTTTGTCACAGTTACGGCACAGTTTTGAAAAGGTGCCTCTTTTCTGAGGTGCTTGATCTTATCAATTAAAAGACTTCCTCGTAGGACCGCCAACCACCGCACTTTTCAACCGCCGTTTACACAAAGTATTACCGATAGGAAGATCGGGCGTTACAGGGGAATTTTTTACGACATGTTTGCAGATGAACTTATGTGGGAATGTTCTCAGAGGATGGGCCTCTTCGTCCTTCTCCATCGGACTCGTTTTCGGGGGGCAGGTCAGTAAGTTGATTGCAAACAATTCTCAAACCAGGGCCAAACAAAGGAGCTGATGTTTATGTGCAGAGGATGCTCAAAGCTCTGGTGAAAAGAGCTTGATACCGGAATGATTAAAAATCACAAACTTTGGGCTTTCTGGACATGGTGTCTTTTAAAAGCCACGCACAAAAGACAAAACGTGACGATCGGGTTTCAGGAAATCCAGCCTGAACCGGTCAGTACTGGCAACCGGCTTTATTTTTGTTGATAAACCCTGACACAATCCACGTACATCCGCTGGGGGAATATTGAGTCGTCAACACCATGCTCTCCACCCCATGAGCCTCCCACTGCAATGTTGATAATTAAATAATGCTCCCGGTCAAAGGGCCATGCCTCTAGACCGGTACCATCGTTATTAAAAGTGAAATATTTCTTATCGTCCACGAAGAAATCTATTTTCCGGTCGTCCCATTCAATCCCATAAAGGTGGAAATCTTCATAGGGTTTCTGTATGCCTATTTTGGATCCTTTCTGGGTTTTCCTGACGTGGTTGAATTTTTCCGTATGCACAGTACCGAAAACCGTGTCCGGGTTGTATCCAACGTATTCCATGATATCGATCTCTCCACAGGCTGGCCAGCCCACATTTCCTATATTCGTCCCCAGCATCCAGATCGCAGGCCAGATGCCGCGCCCGGCAGGCAGCTTGGCCCGGACTTCGATGCGGCCATATTTCCAGCTCGCTCTGTTTTGCGTAGTCAGGGCCGCGGACGTATATTCGGCATAGTCACGTGCCTTTCGCCAGTGACCTTCAACGGCAAGATCAAAGGAGGGATTCTTGAACTTTTCCCAGCGCGCTTCGATAACCAGCATCCCGTTTTCCACAAAAGCGTTCTGCCTGCGGGCCTTGGTGTAATACTGAAGCTCCCGGTTCCGAACAAACCCCTCCTCGTAATTCCAGCGGGAACTGTCCGGCAGCCCTGTGTAATCGAATTCATCCGACCAGACAAGTTTCAATTCTCCGGCGTGTGCCGCGCCGCAGGCCAAAATGATTAAAAAAATAATTTGGCGCATAGTTCAAACTCCCTTGCTCGTCCTTTCAATTGGTTGCCTTGCCTACTGGGTAAGTATTGAATTAACTTAAGTATTAACTTGTGGCTGCTCAAGGCATTTTTTAACTATTGATGTAGCCCTGGTTAATAATCTGGCCATGATCGTAGAAGCAAAAGATTATTAGCATCACCTCAAAGAAGCAGTTATATATAATAACGCTCCCGCTGGTTGACCGGAAATCAAATGAGATGGAGGGTCTCAATGTACATCCGAGCGAGTGTCCCAGGAACGTTGAGCAGTCTTTTTAGAGTATTTAATCGCACCGTGATGCTGGCCTTGGTTGCATTGGTGCCGGAGATGGCGCTGCCTGGCACTGCTTCAGCCGCGGAAAAGATTGTTATCTTCAATAATGCGAGCCACAACGCGGCGGACTTCGAGAAATGCGCCGCTCTGGCCGCCAGGCTGAAAAGCTACGGTCAGGTGCAGGTCCTGGTCAGCGAGACGTCCGACAAGAACTGGCAGGAAATCCCTGAAGGCGGTAGCCCCTGGCACGAGTACGCCTGTTATATCCCGGGTCCATGGGTTTTTTATCCGCACCCCAAAATCGCCCCTTTTATAGATAAACAGTTTATCCAGGCGAACGGGAAACTCCTGCTCGAGAAATCCGATATTCTTCAAAGATTGGGCCTTTTTGCTCTTTTCGAGAGCAATGATGCACATTTTCTGCCGGAAGAGTTTTTCCAAAAATATCCGCATCTGAGAGGGCCGCGGGTCGACCATCCGCGCCGAAGTCGCAAGGAGGCTTTCAGCCTGTGCCTGGACCTACCGGAAAGCCTCGAAATGGTCGAATGGATGATCTCCGAGGTCAGGCGCAATGTTACGGTGCTCAGGGCCGTGGATGAGGGGGCCAACGACGCGGGCCAGGGTCTCTGCTGGGGCGAGGCGATTTATTCCGGCCCCAACGGACCCCGACACTGCAGTAACGTTTCAGTCGGCCAGCGTGTCCGCAAACTAAGCGAAACAGTCCACCGGGGAGCCATAAAAGGAGGCGGTGATATACTGTTTTACTGGAACAACGTAAATTTCTGGCGCAACGAGCTGGAAGTCGTGCGACCCCTGCTCCCGCCCGACACTTATCTTCAGCGTTACGATCCGGCTTTTTTGCATGTGGGAACTCGGATCTGGGCCAACTATCCGTTCAAGGGCGTGATCGACCCGCTCGAGATCATCACCCGAATGGAGCGTTACCACGAGCCGGGGTGCCGTTTCCTGGTGACCGGCTGCGGGGCCCCTTACAGCCGCTCCGAGGAAGACTTGAGAGCGGTGGCTAAGTTGCTCGATATCATTGAGGACTGTATCCGGGAGCCGACTGGAAACTTCTCCCAACGGCTTGAAAAATTGAAAAAGTTCGCCGTACTCTGGGGCGGAGAGAAGAACGCCGAGAAGACTTTCCAGGCCCTTTTTGATCTTCATGCGGCATTTGATCTCAAGGATAACGTTGTCGGTGGGTACGCCCAGTACAGCAACCTCTACTGCGGCGTGTCGATGCGCCACCTCACCAGGCCACTGGTTATCAAACCTGAAAACCTGACCACGGAAGAAGAAGCCTATTTTCTGCCCTTCATTTTCAATCCGAGGGAAAACGAGGCCCGCATGGACTATATCGATTTCCACGGCAGCCGCATGACCGGCACCTTAAGGTGGGATGACAGGGGCCTGCGGCGGGCGCTTTCCCAGGCCGTACACGCCGGCCGGGTCCTGGAGGGCCTTGAAAATGCTCCGGAGGGCGGGTTCCTGCGGAATCTGGGTCTGAGTGTCAGGATGTGGGCCAGCGAAGTGCGCTCGATCCACAATTTTTATCACGCTCAGTTGATCAGGGACCGATACAAAGACATCCTGGAGGGGCCGAAACGTATTCCTGCCAAGGTAGGCACCTGGGACGGCGAACCGGGCAACCTGGAATGGACCGAAATCATGCGCGATGAACTGGACAACACCAACGAAATGATCGCCATGCTTGAAAACGGCGGCCTCGAGCAAGTTGCCAGGGCCGGGGACCCACGT
>CAZSTM010000347.1:0-5010 GCA_964609635.1 uncultured Gemmatimonadales bacterium | reverse complement strand
GCGGCAACCTCTTTCTGGCGGAAAAGGGCATTGTCGTCGAAATTCATCTTGGCATCCAGGGCGACTATCCGGTTGTCCCCGGTGACTACCAGAGGGTTGATTTCGGCCAGGCTGGCGTCCCGCTGGTGGTAAGCCTGGTAAAGACTGAGGAAAACCCTGGCGGCTTCCTTGGTCGCTTCGGGACCGAGGTTCAGTTTGTAGGCCAGTTGGCGGGCCTGGAAGGGCTTGATCCCGCTCACCGGGTCGATATAGACCTTGTGGATCTTTTCCGGCGCTTGTGCCGCCACCTGCTCGATTTCCATCCCGCCCTCGGTGCTGACCATGAATACATCCTTGATGCTGGCCCGGTCGAGCAGCAGTCCGGCGTAGAGTTCAGCGGCAATATCCTCACCCCGCTCGATCAGTACCTTGCTCACCAACTGCCCGGCAGGGCCGGTCTGGGGTGTTACCAGGGCGGAGCCGAGCATCTGTGATGCCGCCTGGGCCGCCTCTTCAGGAGTTTTTACCAATTTGATCCCACCGCCTTTACCGCGGCCTCCGGCATGGATCTGGGCCTTGACCGCTACCGGAGTCTCACCGGAGGAGAGCTCACTTGCGGCCCTGGCGACCTCCTCGACCGTTGAGCATACAACTCCCTCCGGCACGGGTACTCCGAAATCGCTAAGTATTTTTTTAGCCTGGTATTCGTGTATCTTCAAGGGCACACCTCCAGAGGATCATTCATTACCTATTCCTTCTTTTTCCTAATCTTCCTTGCAGAGAGCTTTTGAAACTTATATTGACAAGCGGAGAGCAAAAGAATTCCCGTGTCGCAGGCCGCAGCGACCTGTAGCTTAAACTAACCGCTTGGCTTTCGCTTGACAAGAGATTCGTTACCGGCGAAAAACTCTTGCACATCCGGCTAAGAATGGACAAATTTATCTAAAGCTTATAATATTTATTTAATTTTTTTCAGGATTTCTCCAGCCTAAATTGCCATGAAAAAGCTATCCCTGGTGGGTCTCAACAACTCGCATCCTTATCTTTTCGGCGGTCTGGTAAACGGCGGGCTGCGTAAGGTCTTCGAGCGTAATTCCCCGCAGTGGACGCACGATTTGTTCCCGAAGCATGACTGGCCGGGTTATTTCGATGACAAGTGGCGCTTTACCCGGGCATGGTCCCGGGACCGCGCTTTCGCCGAGGCGGTTGCCGAGGCGGTGAAAGTGGATGAAGTAACCGCCGATCTGGAACAAGCTGCCGCCGAGACGGATGCGGCTTTTGTCTGCGACATGTGGGGCGAATATCACCGGGAGCAGGCTGTTGTGTTCCTGGAACAGGGAAAGAGCGTTTTCGTGGATAAGCCGCTGGCCGAAAGCGCCGAGGATGCCAGAGCCATGATCGAGGCCGCCGAGGCAAACGGAGCAACCCTTTCCACCTGCAGCAGCCTGCGGTTTGCACCGGAAATTATCGAGTTGAAAAGCAAGATCGCAGACTCGCTCGGTCCCTGCGGGATAGTTACGGTCTGCTGCCCCTGCTATCAGGACCTGCCACGCTACGCGGTGCATGGGATCGAGTTAATGATGCATATCAGGTGCGCAGGCCCTGTTGCTCGCCTGCGCAACATCGGCACCAGCCAGAGGCGGCACCTGATACTGCTGGAATTCGCCGACGGTGCCTGCGGAGTGATCCATTCCTGGGAAGAGCACGCCTATTCTGTAACCGTAAGTACCGCCCGCGGCCAGGAGGTTGTTTCTATTTCCACTTCCCATAGTTTCAAGCCGATGGTGGCGGCGGTGCTGGAATCATTTGAAAGCGGCGAACCCGTGGTGCCCTATGATGAGGCGCTCGAGGTAGTCAAGATAATCGAAGCCTCGGTCGCCAGCCGGGCCGGCGGCGGGAGCGTGGTCGAACTGAAAAATGAAACCTGATAATTTTTCACCAAAGTTAAGGGGACTCAAAAGTGTCACTTGAAGAGCTTTTCACAGACCTGAAAAGATTGTTACAGGCCAGTGGCTGCCAGTTGACCAACCTAGGTATGGACACGCGGGTCGAGGAACTGGGGATGGATTCGATAGAACTGAGCATGCTCTTGCTCGATATTGAAGATCATTTCAAGGTTCTGGTATCCGATGAAATTTGGACAGGCTGGCAGGTGATTGGAGATGTTCTCGATTATATCGCTGAATACAAGCAGTCTCAGGAGTTGTTGAAATTCGCGGCGCCTAAGAGCCAAGAGGGAATGGAATAGGTAGCCGCCAAAAAGGGAGACCGCCGGTATTACAGGTTTTTCGCTGTCTGAGGGCGATTGATCGGCGCCGCCTCCAGGTAAAAAAGCTTGACAGCCTGCCGGCCCGGGCTTAATATGGAGCCGCTTGACCGGAAGGAATCCTCCAGGAGAGGTGGCCGAGCTGGTTGAAGGCGGCACCCTGCTAAGGTGTTGTAGGGGAAACTCTACCGAGGGTTCGAATCCCTCCCTCTCCGCCATAGTTTTCAAGACCGGAAGAATTTTAAAAATTCTTCCGGTCTTTTTTTTATTCCTTCTCGCGGCTTGCGGATAGGCGGCCGGTTTATTGCACGATTCGCCGCAGGGTGTTCCAGTCAATGTTCGCGCCGGTCTGGACCAGTACTACTTTTTTCCCGGCCAGCTTCTTTCTGATCTTTACGGCGGCGGCCAGGGCGCAGGCCCCGGCGGGCTCCACCAGGTTGTGAGTGGCCTGGATCATCAGACGGACGGCCTCGATTATCTCCTGCTCGCCGACGGTGACCATCTCATCCACTCGTCCGCGCATGATCTCCAGGGTCATCTCGGCCGGGATACGGGTCGCCAGGCCGTCGGCAATGGTGTCCGCACTGTCGGTTGTGATAATTCCAGCGGACCTCCAGCTCTGCACCACGGATGAAGCGGCCTCGGCCTGCACGCCCACCAGCCGGGTATTTTTCCCCAGGCCCCGGGCCACCACACAGGCACCGGAGAGACCGCTTCCCAGCCCCACCGGCACGATCATTACCTCGGCTTCCGGCAGCTGTTCGAACACTTCCAGGGAATAGGTTCCCACCCCGGCGATAATTTTCGGCTCGTTGGCCCCATGCACGTAACGGTAGCCGTGTTTTCGAGTGAGCTCTTCCACCAGTTCCACCGCTTCATCGTAATCCCTGCCGTGCTCGATCAGTTCGGCTCCCAGAAGACGCATGGCCTCGTTTTTTTCGGGGTTGTTCCCGCGGGGCACTGCGATCACCACTTTCACTCCGAACAGCCGCCCGGCATAGGCCAGCGATTGACCGTGATTGCCCCGTGTGGCACCGATAACACCCTTGCTTTTCTGTTCGGCGCTCAGGGTTCCCACCAGGTAAACTCCGCCCCGAACCTTGAACGCGCCCACCGGTTGGTGGTTCTCGTGTTTGACGTATGTCCGGGTCCCGAGCAGACCTTCGAGCGAGGGATAGCCGTGCAGCGGTGTGGGCATAAGATACGGGCGGATAAAATCACGTGCGGCGAGGACTTCTTCGAAAGTCACCGGAGGCATTGGTTCTCAGCCCGTTTGAAGATACATTACCCCGGGGAAAATTCCCGGCAGAGGGAAGAGGCGGCACAAGCAAAATAAACTGTTGCCGGGCGGGAAACAATAAAATTGCATAAGTAACAAACCGGGATTTTTACAGGCGAAACTATAAATTTTACTTTGGGGCAAGTCTTTTTAAAACAACAAGTTATGTGATAGTTTTTTGATGGCACGGGGTTTGCTTTTTCTTTTGTGCCGCCGAAAGCTCCGGCCGATGCAGGACAACCCCAGTCCGGCAAAGGTTTATCAGCTCGAGATAAATCCGGCGGAAAAAACAATCTTGTATTGTCCAGGAGGGGGGCCGGACAATACCGCCGGAATCGGCTCCATTTTGTGCTAAACGAAATGGAGCCTTTTTTTACCGATGTATTTCCTGTTCGGCCGGGAACCCGGTTATTTCAGTCAGATTTGTTTTTCTCCTTCCATAGTTCTGTGTAGTTGGTCAATCTGATGCCCTTTTTAAGGATAATCGATTTCAGTTCGAGACTCGTGAGGGTACGCAGGACTTCCGCTCTGTGTCGGCCGACACCCCCTTCAATGAATATGCCCTCGGGATCCGAGTGTATGAGGGCATGCTGTTCGGGAGAATCGATTCCCGGATGGCTTATCCAGCACCATAAACCAGGTTCCAGCTCCTCTATCATCATTACTGCTTTATCTCTTTTCTGTGCGATCGGTACCGTGTAGATGTCTATTTTCTGCTCGTTCATGAGTCCTGAAACCGGAACATTATAATCACGCCCGATATTTTTAATAACCTCGGCCAGTCCGGGATAACCCGGGTCCGCCGGATCCATGTAGTGGGTGTCGATGTACTGAACGTTCACTCCTTTTTTCTTTGCCAGCTCGATCTGGGCTCGAAACTCCGCTTCGATCTGGTCGAGTTTCGGCCGGTGGGCAAACAACTCGTCAGGATAGGTGTAGAAATAACCATCCTCATCCACCATAGATGACACTTTATCCCAGGGAAGCACCGGTCGCCAGGGGGCTCCGCGCCATTCTCCCACCAGGCACAGGTGAACCCCTGTGCACCATTGGGGATTTTTCCTGCAAAGCGCCGCGGCTCCCTCGAACCAGGGTCCAGGGACAATTATCGAGGCACATGTCAATACTCCTTCGCTAAACGCTTTGTTAAAAGCAGCCAGGGATCCCTGGGTCATACCCATGTCATCGCCGCGAATAATGAGCCTTATATCCCGGGCGTCGATCATCCCCGGCATTACCAGTACTATCAAGAATACTATAAAAACAGCTCTGCCAACTTTACTGGCTGCAGTTCTCATGATAGATCTCCTGTTCAATGGAGTCGGTAATAAGTTTCACCCATGTATCAAATCTCGAGTACCGACAGTTTGGACATTGTCTAACAAAATATTAAAGGGAGCTCAACTTACGCTCCCTGTTATATTTGAATCAAGTTTATTAAACTTCCAGGGGATGGAATTACCTTGCTCATCATAATCAAATAATT
>CAZSTM010000346.1:1308-5018 GCA_964609635.1 uncultured Gemmatimonadales bacterium | reverse complement strand
TGGCCGGCTTCTTGCCGTACTCCCCCCGCTCCTCCCAGCGGTCCACAAAGGAGAAGCGCAGGCCGGTGTCCGTGCCCAGCCCGAAATTCGCACCGTTATCGGGGTCGTACTGGGAAATTCCCACGGTGTCGTAAAAGGTCTCCGAGGGCACTTCTATCTCCTGGCCGTCGACAGTTGCCTTGGTCATCTTGGGCATGATACCGTCTTCCAGGGTGACCCCGTTTCTCAGGTCGAACTGGGCCAGGAGAACCGCGTCATCCACCTGACCGCTGGAGGAGCGGTATAACCGGTAACCCTCGAAATCGTACTCGCGGTAGGCGTATTGGGGGTCGGGGTTGAGGTTGCCCTGGTCGGCCAGCACGTCGTAGAAGTCGTCCCGGCTGTAGAAGGATACATTGTCCCAAGTAATGGTGACCTGGTGATCTCCTGGGATGAGCTTGACACTGGGCGGCACCGGGGCCTTGGCCATCTTGAAATCAGGATAAAGGGTGTGGGCCAGCAGGGCGTTTGTTATCAGCTTACCGGCCGCGATTTTAAGCCCTTCCGGCGTAGTGGCCAGAGAGGGCGGGTCGGAGCCTTGAGGGTAAGCGCACACCAGGGCATAGCTGAAGTAGGTTTCCTCGCCGGGGCAAAGGGTCAGCTCAGGTGCTCCATAGAAGCTGCCGAACTCGGCCTGCGTGCCGTCTGAGATTTCGATATTCATCGTGCCCTCATTCGCGGGATCTCTCTGAGGGTCCTGGATATACCTGAATTCCGGAATGCCGCTGTGTATCTTATATTTCCTTCCACTGGAGGCGTTCCAGTCACCGCCGTAAAGACCCCAGGTGCCTTCCCCGTTCGTACCCCTGGCGATACTTACTGACGCCAGTGGTGCCTCGGTGCTGTCGCCGGTCTCCGAGTCGATCATGGGCATAGACCTGAGCACGGTTACCCCAACAAACGGGCTCCACCCGTCCGCGGCGGCATCGGTAAAAGATTCTTCAAAGGTAAAATAAAGTCGGATACTATCCACCCAGGCCCCGCGCTGTGGATTACCGTCGTCCCCCAACTCGTATATAGCGCTTGGTCCGGCATATAAGCCCTCTATATCATAAGGTCCTATGCCTGGCATGGTGTGGTACATGCTCTTGTTGACCAGCTTGAGCTCGTGGAAGAGAATGTCCTGGGTCACGCTGCCGGAAAAAGACATTACGCGCTCTTGATACTCGATGAACGCCGGGCGGCTGCCGGTGAAGCTGTAAGGGCTGTATCCACCTTTGAATCCGTCGCGCCAGGTGCCGCCGTTGACCGGCCAGATGGCATATCCACTGCAGGTATATATGGTAACGACATCTTCATCGCTCTTGACAATCGGCTCGCCGTTTTCATCGCAGAACTCGTCCGGCCAGTCGGCCAGGTCCTCGGGCCGGGTGCTCACATGCAGTAACCAGGTATTGCCCATCTTACCCACGTAGTCCAGGTCATCGCGGTAGCTCTGGTCTTCCGGGATACCGCCGCCGAGCTGTGCGCCGCCATTGTTTCTTGCCTGTACCGTATCCTTTGGCGAGTTGGCGTTGAACTCGCCGGTATAGTCGAGAAAAATGTTCATGCTGCGGAAAATGCCGAAAGAACTGCCCCTGGGGTACTCGGCACCTATGGCTCCCTGCTGCCAGTCGGTGGTCAGGACATGGCGGCCGGAGTTGGTCAGCGAGCGGCTGATGTTGTTACCCCGGGTCCAGTACTGGAAATGATCCGGATCCAGAGCCGTGATATCGGCCGGCCGTTTGAACTCGTAGAGCTTATCCTCCACCTCGCCGGGGGCGAGGAAGCGGTACGGGGTGCAGTAGTTGTGGTTTTCCGAGCTGCCGCCGTAGATGTCCTCCGGCCCGGCACCTGTTCCTTGTGAGGTGGCAAATAGAGCGGCAGGTAATAAAATGCCGATTAATAACGCCATACCAAGGAGATTTTCCAACCTTAGAACTTTCATCGTGCCTCCAGTTTTATTCAGCCATAGTTTTCACGATCATTTCACCTAGTTTTATACGAGCTGCATCCCACACGGCGGGGTTATAGTTCCAGATATCGATATTGCCGATAGAAGCTTTGCCGAAAGGGCGCTTGATAATTTTATTTACTATTGCATCGGCCCGTTTCCGGTTGCCGTCGAGCTCGCTCAACAGGCGCAGAAACTCGTACTCCTCCACGCCGTCGCGCATTGTTTTAAGACGCAGGGAGGGGCAGGGAGCGTTTACCCTGGGGACCATTCCAGGAGCGTAAACCGCCAATGCTTTCCCGTTGTAGCGGCGGAATTTCAGGGGGCCTGTGCCGTGATCACGAAAGTAATCTTTTCCGGTTTCGGTGTTGTACCATGCGGATTTCCAATTACTACCGCCCATCCCCCAGCTGCACCAGGTCAGCGTGCGATATTTCCAGCAGCTCCAGCTTATCGCCCTTTCGTTGACCAGCTGCAGGTCAATGAAAGTGGAACTTCCGCACCAGCCGTTCTCCTCCCTCTCGTAGAGCATCGGCCCGTAGAACCAGTCGGAAACACCGAGTTTGCGGTAGGCCTCGATGGTTTCCATGTCGTAGCCGATGGTATGGCAGCACCAGTAGTCGATGGCGTCGTGGATGACCTCCATGGCTTCCCGGCTGTAGCTTCCGTCAACCCTGAAGCGGCTTTCAGGGAAATATTTTTCGAACATCTTACCGTAATAGAACATCCTGTCCCAGGCCTCTGGAAAATATGATTCATCCAGGCCGTTCAGGTAAACAATAAGCCTGGTTTTTTCCGGGTTCACCATGGAGAGGATATGGTTTCGCACCTGACGGATAGCCTGGATATAGAGGGCCCGCCGCTCGGGCTCACGCTCCACCTCAGGCTTGCCGATATCCGGCCAGCCGGGAGTGTCATATTTCCCGTAAACATCAAAGGGAAGAACGAACTGCTCGATCGGCTCGCCGTAACCGGGGCCGGAATAACCGTACTTCTCGGTAAAAGCTTCACCGGTGAAATATTTTTTTAAACGCCGATCGAATTCAGTCCAATCGATACTTACCCTGCCATCGGAAGTGATAGAGATTCCCGGAGAATAAGTAGGGTCGGCGGGTACTATCCGATGACGTTTGAAAAGCTGGTAGACCGTCAGTTCACCGCGCTCCTCCATTCGGCTCAGGAACCCCTCGTGCTGGAGGTTCGCAGCCAGTTTGTTTTCCCGTGGAATGGCGAAATCCCATACCTTCAAGCCCACCGGCAATTTCTGAATATCATCACCGATGCGCACGGTTATTTCACCGTGATAGACTCCGGGAGCAGCCGCCGGACGCTCGAAAGGCACAAACTGGTCAATCCATATTATCAGGTGACGTTGGTTATCCACGCGGTTGCTAAAGTCGGGCAGTTCGAACGGGTATAGAACGCGGCCCATTCCGGAGACATCCTGCTGAATGAATTTCAAGGGTATCAGGGCGTCCGGATACCACCCGGGACCAAGGGTGCTTTTTTCGTAGCCGGTTGAATGTTCTTTCACTTCCACGGCCCATTCCAGAAACAGTTCGGGTTCGGCACCGAGAGGACGGCCGTCCAGGGTAAAAGCCGGCATCTCGACAATTATGTCCTTGAGGGTCTTATCGGTGTGGCGGGTGATAACAAGCTGAAAAGAAACATATTCCCCCCTGGCGCCGTGCAAATTGACCGCCTTACCGTCATAAATCCAGTTTCCCGAGCGCAGGTC
>CAZSTM010000346.1:0-1208 GCA_964609635.1 uncultured Gemmatimonadales bacterium | reverse complement strand
GATCATTTGCCTGTCTTTTTATTGAGGTTCTATTTCGGGATTAAAGATGATAAGGAACGGGCGGCTGGCGCCGGATTCGCCCATCTGCTCGGCTTCAGGGTCGCGTCTTCTTCCGCAGAAATAGAGGTTGCCCTTCTTGTCCCTGACATCGGTGCCGGTGGCCTCGCTTAACTCCTCCAGGGGGAAATTCAGCAGGGCCCGTTTCTTTCCGGTATCAGGATCGAATTCCATCAGTACGGTCCCATCCAGACCGTCCACCTTGTGGTTGTGCCCGCCTAAAAAGTAATATAGCATTCCGTTGTCGCCAAGAGCCAGGCTCCGGCACCAGAAGGTATAGGGTAAAGCGACCTCGCCGTCATAAAGCCCGCCCAGTTTTTCCACCTTGCCGATGCCGATTTTCCGGGGGTGGAAGGCCAGCATCACGGAGCCGTAAGTGACCAGGTAGATAACCCCGCTGGGTTGATCCTCGGCGAAAGCGGTTACTCCGGTAATTATACTTTGAGCCGGGGTTCCCGGGAAAGCGGGGAGGCTGTCCGGACAGAAGAGCAGTTTGCCTGTTTCGCGCTCATACTTGACTATTCTCTGGCGCCAGTCGTTATAGTATAGGTTTCCCCACCAGTCGCTCCACAGCACACGTGGTACGTACTCGCTGCCCACCCGCCCCAGGTCACACAGGTTGTTTTTTTCCGGATCGTAGAGCAGTAGATGCGATTGTGGATAGGAGACGCCCATGATCAAACCGCTGATGCGGTCCAGAGTAATATCCTTGATACTCTCATACTGCAAGCCTTGTCCGAGGTTGACCACCCGTTCGGCCGCGGGGTCCCATTTTAAGAAGAACCCCCCGCTGTAGCCTTGGGGATGGTTCATAAAATACTCCTCGCGGCTCTCACCCCCATCGGTCGAAAAATATATGCAACCGTCCGGCCCCTCGACCAATCTGGAGTGAATCTTGCCCTGCCATTGGTATTCCCGCAGGTTAACAAAGTCTTGCAGAAAGCCCAGGAGGCGCATTTGCCCGGTTTCTACGTCATGTTCAAAAAGTCCCACCTTGTTGCGGTGGTTGGTGACTCCGATGAAAACTTTGTGGTATTTTTCGCTGTAGCCGATCGACCCCCAGGTCGATTGAGCATCGTGGAAGTCGGGATAATTCACAAAGAGCAGGTTTTTTCTGGTGATCCCGGCTCCGTCAAGACTTCCGGCCGCGA
>CAZSTM010000345.1:0-5020 GCA_964609635.1 uncultured Gemmatimonadales bacterium | reverse complement strand
GTTCCCGCTCGAGACGGCGGGTTTCATCGATTATCCGTTCGAAAAGCCTCGATATAGCTCCGTCGGACAACGGCCCGGAATTGCCGGCCCTGACATGGGTGTATATCTGGTTCTCTCGTAAAGGAGAGTACACCGGGATGTCGGCCAGACGCTTGATCTTACCGATCTCCAGAGCATATTCGGCTCTCCGGTTGAAAAGCTCGAGTAACTGGTCGTCGATCTCGTCGATCTTCTTTCGCCAGTCGCTGATATCCTTATCCGGAGTTTTTTCCATAGACTAAGGCCTTTTTATGGTTCCGGTCTCTGCTTAAAAACCTGCTGCTTGGGGCACTCCGTTCCGGATCGTGCCGGTGTTCCGGACTACCATTGCCCGGCCGCGTGGTTTAAGGATTCGGTACATATAAAAAAGCCACTATCGGTTTGATAGTGGGCTTATTTTCTTCGAGCAATCGTTTTTCCCGTTTAAGAAGTTCAGCGCCTCACTATCAAACGCAGCCGGCATTCCGCATAATACAAATACAAAAAGCGGAACAAAAGGCCGAAAGACCACAAATAAAACGCCGGCAGCAGAATGGAAAGGCTCTCGTTAATTGGAAAATCTGTATGAGGATAAGGGAAAATCATTGTCGGATTCTTTCAGGAAATAAACTTATTCTTCGAATTTGTTATACCATTTTAATCCATTCGCAGGCAAGAGTCAAGTAATTTGATCGAAACCGAGGATAAAATATTACTTTATTTAATTTCTCCGGCTTATCAACGCCCCTTTAAGGATCGGTTCGGATAGCAGCCGCCGAAGGTAAAGACGCTGCTCCGGTCCTCTATAAACCGTCCTTTCCCGTAAAATCGACCTTGTCGGCAAGCAACTTTAAAAAGAAAATTTACCGAAATCCTCGGGATTCATCTTGCGCAGGCTCTCGCGCAGTGTCTCGGGATCGTATTCCTCGGTCTGGGTTACGGTTTTAGGCATGATCTTACTGGCGCTCTCGAGCAATTCATCGGTAGTGTGGATGGGAGCTTTCATGCGCAAGGCCAGAGCGATGGAATCACTCGGCCGGGCATCCAATTCGATCACCTGATCGCCCTTTTTAAGGAAAATCCTGGCAAAATAGGTATTGTCCTTGAGCTCGTTGATAAGGACTCTCTCCATATCCACCGCCAGCTCGACCAGGCACTGTTTGAAAAGATCGTGGGTCAGGGGCCGCTTGAACTTGACCCCGGCGATCTCCATGGCGATCGCGCTGGCCTCACTGGGACCGATCCAGATCGGCATCATTCTTTCACCGTCTTTTTCCTTGAGCAGAACCACCGGAGAATTGTTGGAACCGTCAATACCCAGGCCGGAAATGGTAAGCTCAATCATCGGATACACTCGCTTGCAATAAAGAAGTGATTCAGCTGTTTGATGTTAATATTACCGTGTTCAAGTACCCATGTCCCAACTGCTGAGATACTTTACTTGCTCGTCTGTCAGCCGGTCGATAGCCATCCCCATGGATTTAAGTTTCAACTCGGCGACCCACTCATCAATCGATTCGGGCACGTTATAGACCCGGGGTTCGAGTTCCGCGCGGTTCTGAACCACGTATTCCGTGGTGAGGGCCTGGACTGCAAAGCTCATGTCCATGACAGAGGCGGGATGGCCCTCGGCGGCGGCGAGGTTGATCAGCCGGCCTTCAGCCAGGACAAATATCCTGCGGCCGTCCTCGAGGATATAGGCATCCACCAGATGCCGGACTTCTTTTTCCACCCGCTTGGCCATTTTGCCCAGGCCTGTCAGGTCCAACTCGACATTGAAATGCCCGCTGTTGCAAACTATCGCCCCGTCTTTCATCAGCTTGAAGTGCTCGGGACGGATCACATTGATATCACCGGTCAGGGTGCAGAAAAGATCGCCTATTTTAGCGGCTTCTTCCATAGTCATCACCCGGTAACCGTCCATCACCGCCTCGATAGCCTTGACCGGATTGACTTCGGTGACAATGACATTGGCTCCCATGCCCCGGACTCGCATGGAGAAACCTTTTCCGCAGTAACCATAGCCCGCGGTGACCACATTCTTGCCTGCCAACAGGATGTCCGTTGCGCGGATAATACCGTCCACCGTGGACTGGCCGGTCCCGTAGCGGTTGTCGAACAGGTGCTTGGTCATTGCATCGTTGACCGCCACTACCGGGATTTTCAGAGCTCCATCCTTGGCCATGGCGCGCAGGCGGATGACCCCGGTGGTGGTTTCTTCCATGCTTCCCATGATTTCGCCGGCCTGATCCGGATAGTCGGAATGGATGGTGGATACCAGGTCCGCTCCATCATCCATGGTAATCGAGGGCCGGTGTTCTATCGCTCTGCGGATGTGATTGTAGTAGGTATCATTATCTTCCCCGCGCAGCGCAAAAACTTTTATTCCATCGTGTTTAACCAGAGAGGCCGCTACATCATCCTGTGTGCTCAACGGGTTGGAGGCGCACAGCAAGAGGTCCGCTCCGCCACAGCTAAGCGTGCGGCAGAGGTTTGCGGTTTCCGCGGTAACATGCAGGCAGGCGCTCATTTTAAGACCATCAAGAGGCTTCTCTTTAAGGAATCGTTCACGCACCTGACGCAGCACAGGCATGTCGTTTTCAGCCCAATCAATACGCTTTTTGCCGCTGTCGGCCAGTTTGGGCTCTGCAATATGACAATCCATTTGGTCTCCAGATTTTCCGGTTACTGTTGATTGGATACTTTTTGTCAGTCCTCGTCGAACCAGTCGTTCAGGATCTCGACAATCTGATGAGCCTGTTTCGAGTTCGAGATGTTAAACTTACTGTGGGCAAGGTACTTGTCGTTTCTTTTCTGGTATCGCTGAATTCGCACTTTCCGGGGCCCGTACTCACCGGTTTGCTGGCTCAGATCCTGGTAGAGAAACATCACGGTTACCCATGCACCTCCCTTGCTGATAATCCGTTTATCGATTTCTTTGGTGGTCAGCTCACCCTGATCGTTCCGCCAGTTTACAGTCAATTCATCTACCGTGCTCGCCAAATCAACTCTCCAATTATCTGATCTGTGTATTAGGGGATGGAAAAAATTGAATGAGAATCTACGGCCAGGGCCGCAGGCTACTAAAAACAAACCGGCAGCTTCTCGCAAAGATCGGGGCGGAAAACTGCCGGTGGGTTAAATCCGACCGAGAGATAAGCACTACCGATTCGACTCAGACATTATTCAAAGAAGAAAAATCTCTCTTACAGCGTTGCCCTCGTCAAGTAAGATATACAACGAGTCCGGTCCGGTGGCCGGCAGCTGCCTTTCCCAGACCAGCTTCTCGTTGGTGCCGGGTATGGTGGCCTCGGTATACAGCCACCAGTCTCCGAACGGCAACGACAATTTTTTTACCATGCAGTCGCTGTCAGTAGTTTCGACCTTTGTCTTTCTCTCCGGAAAATTTTCTACAATTTCTTCCTTGAACTTGTCAAACCCCTTGTAGGCGGCTTGGTCCCAGTCTTTCAGCATGACTTTATACGATGTCCGAACCTCGTTGAGTCTCTCGTGAACGCTATTCTGTTGTTCGGAGGCCCGTATGGCGGCTTTTTCCAGGGCAGCAAAAATCGGATACAGCCTTTTGTACTGGATGGATTTGATATCCATTTTTTCGAGATTTTCGCGCAACGTGCTCACCGAATCGGCGTATCTGGTTTGACGGGCCAGGGCTGTCCGGTATTGCTCGAGCAGAGCCATCAGCTCGGTCGAATCGGGCCTCGGGCCGGGATTGTTAAACTGGGCCAGGCTGTCTAATACCCTGCCGTAATCATAGGACAGAAAGGTTATCTCCACGCCTTTACATATCGCATCCTCGCCGGGAAGTTTGAGTTCAATGTAGTACGTGGGTCTGGTCGAACAGCCGGTAAGGGCAAGAATCAAGGTTGACAGGACAAGGTATTTTTTAAGACCCGAATTCATAAAGTACTCCTCCTGCTATAGAAATATCAAAGTACTGCGCAAAACGGCCCTGAGTCCGCCGCGGGAATCGGCATCCGGTGAAAAATATTAATAATGCCGATGAGCAAAGTCAAGCATAAATGTCGATGCTCTGGCCGGCGGTGGCCAGCTGACCACTTAAAGCGGTCAACGAGGCGACAGCGCTCCGGGTCAGGAAGCGGCTGGCCTCGGCCTGTCGCTCGGCGGAATTCTGCTGATCCTGCGTTCGCCGTACCGCCCAGGATTGGAGCTCCCACAGACCGAATAATTTGCCGTACCTCTGGAAGCCCTTTTCACTGACATGCATCATTTCCAGAGCGGCTATCTCTTTGGGCTGCTCCAACCAGACTACGTTGTCGGTTGGACGGTTGGAACCGGGCAAGGGGCCGGCCGCCCAGGTGTCGCCCAGAACCGTGGGCCCGGCGGCGCCGCCCGGGTAACCGATTTGCTGGGGCTGCTCATAAGGTAGCCGGCTAAACGACCTGTCCACATACCGGCCCGGCGAAATCGATGAGATATCCATTTGCCTAACCTCCGGTCAAGATATATGTCCCGCCCAACGGGACCCTTGGTCAAAACTAAAGTTTTTTCCTGGTTTGCCGATACAACTGTTGATTACGCTCCTCCTAACCGAGAGCACAAAAAAGCCGGACGAGGAGGTAAAAAACCCCCCTGATCGGGAACCCTTGAATACCTCCGAGACTAAACAGAGCTTTTTGTGCGCCTGGGCTCGGGAAGTTGCCTCTTCCCGAGCCTTTTTATTGTGCGAAGTTTATCCTCAGTAAACTATCCACCCGCTTTACCGCTCGATAGAACCTCCAGCCGAAATTTAAGGAAAAGTTTATCCAGGAAAAAAGTTATTGTTACCTTTAAGTGAGTAATTCTTTCCCGTTTCCGTGAAGATCCGGATGAAAAGGTAAAAAAACTTTATTTCGAAAAATTTAAAACCGAATTTAATGAGAGAAGGAAAATTTTCCAGGTGGTATGCTGTGCGGCGAGACTGTTACGGCAACCACTACGCTCTCCTCATTGCGGGCAGCCCGGAAAAAGCAGGCCGCAGTCG
>CAZSTM010000344.1:0-5026 GCA_964609635.1 uncultured Gemmatimonadales bacterium | reverse complement strand
AGATTTTATTGGAAAAATTGGGGCTGGAAAAAAGTGTCTATAAAATTGTCCAAAGTTAACGCATCCTGGCCGACAAATCAATCGTGAATTCGGTTTTTTGGGGTTGAAATTATTGAGTTTCTTATCAGGATGGCTCCAAGCAATAAATTCTCTATTGACTACAAACTTAGCCGGTGTTAATGAATAATAACAGCCAAGCTTCTCATCCTGATCGTGAGAACTTGAACGAAAGGTTATGCCATGGATTCTACAGCGCATGTAACCACCGGCTTTAAAGGTTTGGATGATATCCTGGACGGGCTTCGGATCGGCGACAACGTGGTCTGGAGCGTGGACAGTCTCGAGGATTACCGGTTTTTCGTAACACCTTTTGTTCGCCAGTCCCTGAAACACCGCAAGAAAGTAGTCTATATGAGATTCGCCGGGCACGAACCGCTGTTGGAGCCCGCCCGGAATGTGGTGATACACGAATTGGACGCCTTTCGCGGATTCGAATCGTTCACTACCAAGATACACAATATCATCACCGAGGAAGGCAGGGGCGCCTTTTACGTGTTCGATTGCCTTTCGAACCTGCTTTCCGCCTGGGCCACCGACTTGATGATCGGCCACTTTTTCCGGGTCACCTGCCCCTATCTTTTCGACCTGGATACAGTGGCCTATTTCGCCGTAATGCGACAGAGCCATTCTTTCAAGACCATCGCCCGCATCCGGGAAACCACCCAAGTCCTGCTTAACATTCACAAATCCAACGGGGATATACATATCCACCCGGTGAAAGTCTGGAAACGAAATTCCCCCACCATGTTCCTGCCGCATATTAAAGAGGGTGCCCGTTTCATTCCGGTGGCGGACAGCATTAGAGCTACCGGCCTGCTTGCCGACATTTTTCGAAAAGGGTCGGAGAGCGCCAGAAGGCGGCTTGATTACTGGGACCGGCTTTTCATTCAGGCGGAGGACCTGGCGGGCAAACCCTCTGCCGCTAGGAAACGGCGCCAAATGGTCGATCAGCTCTGCCGGGTGATGATCGGTCGCGAGGACCGGATGCTCGCCCTGGCCCACGAGTATTTTACCCTGGAGGACCTGCTGGAGATCAAATCCCGGATGATCGGGACCGGTTTCATCGGCGGCAAGGCAGTGGGCATGCTGCTGGCCCGGAACATTCTGCTAGGCGATAAGTCTTTCGACTGGCGGCGTAACCTGGAAGCCCACGATTCCTTTTATGTCGGCTCAGATGTCTATTATACCTATATCGTGCACAACGGCTGGTGGCGCCTGTTGATGCGGCAGAAAACCCGGGAAGGCTACCTGGAAGCGGCTGCCGAGCTGAAAGAGAAAATGCGGTACGGAACCTTTCCCGAGGAGATCCGGGAGGAGTTCCAGAAGATGCTTGAGTATTTCGGCCAGTACCCGATTATCGTGCGCTCGAGCAGCCTGCTGGAGGACAGCTTCGGCAATGCTTTTGCCGGCAAGTATGAAAGCTTTTTCCTGGTCAACCAGGGCTCGCCGGAGCAGCGCTACGAACAGTTCGAGGAAGCGGTAAGGAACATCTTTGCCAGCACCATGAGCGAGGACGCCCTGACCTACCGTCTCCAGCGGGGCCTGGACCGGGCCGAGGAACAGATGGCACTGCTGATTCAGAGAGTTTCCGGGGCTTACCGCAGGCATTATTACTTTCCGGAACTGGCCGGTGTCGGGATTTCCTACAATACCTTTGTCTGGCACAAGGAGATGGATCCCAAGGCGGGGATGCTGCGGCTGGTACTGGGACTGGGTACCCGGGCGGTGGACAGGGTGGAAGGGGACTACCCGCGGATTGTCGCCCTGGATGCCCCCCTGAAAAAGCCTCACAAGGGCTTCGAGGACACCCGGCGGTTCTCCCAGCGGGATGTAGACCTGCTCAATGTCAATGAGAACGCCCTGGAGACAGTGCCGCTGTTAAAGCTGGCGGGGGAGAACCTGGGAATCCCCCTGGACCGTTATGCTGTCCCGGACCACGAAACGACCCGAAAGCTGGAAGCGTACGGCTCCGGGGGACAGCAGGCGTGGATTCTCACCTTTGACAGCCTGCTGTCGGAATCCCGCTTGCCCGGACTGATGCAGAAGATGCTCAAGAGCCTTGAGGGTGCCTACCGTTACCCTGTGGATGTGGAGTTTACGGTCAATTTCGCAAAGGACAGTGCCGCGCAGATCAACCTGGTGCAGTGCCGGCCCCTGCAAACCAAGGGCCAGGAGAAAAGAGTCGAAATACCAAAAGCGGTTAAGCAGAACAGGGTCTTTTTCCGCTCGGAGGGTAATTTCATGGGTGGCAGCATCTCGCAGTCGATCAAAAGGCTGATCTCGGTCGATCCGGAACATTACAACAGCCTGTTGCTGTCCGAGAAATATGATATCGCCCGGCTGGTGGGACGGCTGAATAAGGGAAGCGGCAATAAGAGAGAGCCGGCGACAATGCTGCTGGGGCCGGGAAGGTGGGGTACCTCGACCCCGACCCTGGGGGTACCGGTATCTTTTTCAGAGATCAACAATGTAACAGTCCTGGTGGAGGTCGCCGTCAGCGACGGCGGGCTGATGCCGGACCTTTCTTTCGGCACACATTTTTTCCAGGATCTGGTCGAAACCGATATCTTTTACCTGGCGCTTTTCCCTGAAGATAAAAAATCTTTTTTCAACAGCAAGTGGCTGAACAGCCTGCCCAATGCCCTGGAAGAACTGGTACCCGAAAGCGTTAAATACAGCGATGTGATCAAAGTCTGCCACCTGCAGGTGGAGAACCTGCGATTGATCGCCGATGTGGTCTCGCAGAAAGTGCTCTGTTTCCGCTGAAAGCTTCCAATAAAAAAAGGGCCCGGTGACAACCGGACCCTCGATCTTTTCCCTCAATTCGCAAACCCCTGCCGGGCTTGACCCTAACCTGTCTCACTCTGCAGGCGGGGGGATGGTAATGTCGATCACCTTGACATCTCCCAGGCTGGACAGCGGCTTGTCGAAGTTGTTTTTATTGCCCACCACCAGGATGCTGACCTTGTCGGGGTGGAGGTATTTCTTAGCCACGCGCAGTACATCGGACTTGCCCACCTTTTCGACCTTCTGCTTTATCTGCTCGGCGAAATCCAACGGATAATCGAAGTAGGTATAGGTCAGCATCCGGTTGATAATCTTGGCCTGGCTATCGAAATTGAAGACAAAGGAGTTGAGGTACCTGTCTTTCGCCCTTTTAAGCTCCTCATCGGTAACCTTTTCCCGGGCGATCTTTCTCAGCTCTTCGAGCATCAGCTCGATGACGTACACGGTGGATTCCGACTTGGTCTGCGCCCCGGCGGAGAACACCCCCGGGTAATCGTAGTTCGCGCCGTAACGCCCCCAAACATTGTAAGCCAGGCCCTCATCGGTCCGGATTTTCTTGAACATTCGTTCCCAGGACAGAATGTTGTTCATCACTCTCAAGGCCGGGTAATCGGGGTTATTCATAAGGCCGCCGAGATGGCCGAGCATAATGTTGGACTGGTTCACATCGGTTTTCTCTACATAATTTACATAATAGCTGTCCTTACGGGTCAACTCGAGCTTTGGCGGCAGTTCCACCGGTTTTCGGGGCCAGGCTCCAAAAGCTTTACGGATTTTTTGTACCATCTCTTGGGTTTTGAAATCTCCCCATACAGCCATCATCATGTTGTTCGGGTGAAAATATGTGCGGTAAAACTCGATAATATCTTCCCGCGTGACAGCCGCGATGGTGGCGTATTCAGAGTGGCGGGCCAGGGGATGAGAGGCACCGTAGATGAGCTTACTGAACTCTCGCTCGGTTATTTCCTCAACATCGTCATTACGGCGGGATATCAAGGTTTGTTGAGTTACCTTGGCCAGTTCTATCTTTTCTTCGCTGAAAACGGGGTTGATCAGGATGTCGGCCATCAGCTCCAGGCACCTGTCGAGATCGTCTTTCAGCATGGAAGCGCTGATACCTCCCGAGGTGCCGCCGATATAAGTTTCGATGGAAGCTGCCATGGTTTCCAGTTCCTTGTCGATCTCGTCACCGGAGATATTCTTTGTCCCGCCGGTCCGCAGGACCGTTCCGGTAATCGAGGCCAGGCCGATTTTTTCGGCAGGTTCATAGATCGAGCCGGAATAGAGCCTTGCCTGGAAGCCGATGGTCGGGTAGTCGTGGTCTTCTACCAGGAACAGCTTCAGGCCGTTCTCCAGAGTGACTTCCTCTATTTCCGGCATCTGGATGGGATTTAATTCCGGGAAAACATACTTTTCTTTGGGGCCTTTCTGGGCTAAAGCAATGCCGGTAAAGATAATCAGGGCGAATACCAGGAAGACCGCCTGCAGGATGAGTTTGTTTCGAGTCATGGTTGGTATCCCTTTTGATTCCGAATGGATTAGACTCCCGATTGGTTCATTGTTCGGGAATTATTTCCCCGATGGTGCGCTGATCGTTATCCAGATATTCATTGGCGACCCGTTTGATATCCTCGGCGGTAAGCGCTTCCACCTTCCTGACTCCGTCAAAAAGTAAGCGCCAGTCTCCCAGTACCACATCGTTGAAGGTCAATTGAAGGGCCATGTCGGAGTTCGATTTCATGCCGTCGATCAAACCTTTCACGGTAGAGCGCTTGAACTTCTGCAGTTCCTCAGCGGTTACCGATTCCTGCTTGATTTTTTCGATCTCCTGATCGATCAATTCCAGGCATTCCTCCGAGGTATGCCCGGGAGTGGAGAAAGCATAAAAGGCAATGAGGTTTGGATACTTATTCCCGGGGAAACCGTTGAAACATCCTGTAGCTGCAGCGATTTTCTTATCTTTTACCAGCACCTCGTACAGCTTGGATGAGCGCCCCTGGCCAATAATATTGGCCAGGGCTTCCAGGGCCGGATCATCATCGTGCCTGGCGCTGGGGCGGTGGTAGCCGACAATCAAAACCGGCTGAGACTGGGCCTTTACTTTTACGTGCCTTTCGCCCCACTGCTCCGGCTCCACCGTACGGACCGGCTCGGGCCTGGCGCCGCTGGGGATTCTGTA
>CAZSTM010000343.1:0-5027 GCA_964609635.1 uncultured Gemmatimonadales bacterium | reverse complement strand
GCCCGGCTTAAGCTGGTTCTCTGTTTTTGTCCACCGGAAAGATTGATCCCGCGTTCACCCAGCAGGGTGTCGAGCCGCTGGGGAAACTGCCGGAGGTCCCTGTCCAGACTTGCTATTTTTACGACCTTTTTGATTTCCTCCTCCTCCACCGGTCGGTCCAGACCGTAAAGGATGTTTTCGCGGATGCTTTCAGAAAAGAGAAAATTGTCCTGGGGCACCATCGAGATCGAGCGGCGCAGCGGTTCCAGTGACCACTGCCGTACATCTACTCCATCGATAAGCACCGTACCCGGCGGAGGATTGTAAAGCCGGGGGATCAGGCGCAGCAGGGTCGATTTGCCGCTGCCCACCGGGCCGATCAACCCCAGGGTCTCTCCAGCTCCGACCTCGAGAGATATATCGCTCAGCACGAACGAGCCGGACCCCGGATAGCTGAAATCCAGCGACCTGAAACTTACCAGTCCCTCGATTCGTCTCGGTCCTGGTGCAAAGGGCCTGGTCGGCCCGTGGTCGGTAATATCGCTCCGGGTCTCGAATACTTCCATGATACGGGCCAGGGAGGCCCGGCCGCGCTGGATGATATTGAGCACGAAACCTATGGCAATCATCGGCCAGTACATAATCGCCACGTAGATAAAAAAGGCGGTAAAATCCCCCAGGGTTATCTCACCCCGGCTGACCAGCAGGCCACCGTAGCCGAGGATAATCAGCGAGGTCAAGCCGCCCAGAAAAGACATGAAAGGATACAGCAGGCCGGAGACCCTGACCAGGTCCATGTTCAGACGAAGATAGTCCCGGTTCAACTCATCGAACTGTTCGATTTCACGCTTTTCGCGGGTAAAAGATTTCACCACCCGGATGCCGGCCACGTTCTCCTGGGCTTTGGCGGTAATATCGCTCAGGCGGCTCTGCACCTGCTTCGAACGGTCATGGATCATCCAGCCGATCTTTTTATAGCTCAGACTGACCAGCACCAGGGGCAGGAAGGAGAATATGGTAAGTTTCAGGCTGATGTAGGCCATTATCGGCAGAGCGAACAGCACGGTTACCGTGGTCTGGAAAGAATACATGATCGCCGGGCCCAGCAGCATGCGCACTTCGTTCAGGTCATTGGTGGCCCGGCTCATGATATCCCCGATCCGCGAACGCTGATAAAAAGAAACCGGCAGGCTCTGAAGGTGTTCATACAGATCGGCCCGGATTTTATATTCTGTCTTCCGGCTGATCCCGATGAGTATGTGCCGCATGAGAAACCGGAAAAGACCCTGGACCAACTTGATAGCTATCAGCAGGGCCACGCTCCAGAGTAATATATTTGCACCACGTGCCGTACCGATGCTGTCCACGGAAAATTTGATCACCAGCGGGAAGACCATGCCGAGGGAATCGGTTAATAAGGCGCAGAGCAGCCCGGTAAGGAACATGCGCCGGTGGGCGGCCAGATATTTTTTCAGCGGTTTGAACGACTGAAAAAAGCTTCCGAGGCTGTCTCGAGCCATGTGCCGATACTCCTTTGATTGCACATCGATAGTAATAAAGCGACTTAAAAATTCCGGCAAAACAAGAGGAAAACAGTGGGGATTGGATAGGTAAGAACCGGAGATGGTCGCTGCCTGCCCTCTCGGCCACCGGCTGGGGCCGGTGTCTCCGGGCAAACAGAGCGGACTTTTCAAGTGCAATATGCTGTTCACCCGAATTGAAAAGCTTCGAGTGAGGGATTACCTGTTCCAACTCACTGTTTAAATTCACCCGTAAACCGCCGCCGGCCGCCGTTGCCGGAAGGTGATTCTATGCGGTCCGGGCGGCGGGTGTTCTTCCCATTCGGGGGGTGAGTTTAATAGAGTGCTGAAAAAAGCCTTCTGCGACTTTTTTCAATGACGGCTTGCCCGAAAGAAGAAAGTGCAAGCCTTTCTAATTGCCTGGCTTATCAGCCTAGGCAATTTGGCGGCACAGCCGTTGTGCCGAGCAATAAGCGTGTTTTTTCAATAAGCTTCTCAAGTCCGGAGTATTTCTTTTGCAGCGGCGATAAATTCCGGCGTACTGCCGCAGCAGCCTCCTATCAGTCGCGCTCCCGCCGCAGTCAGCTCCAGGGCTTTTTCCGCCATTTGCTCCGCGGTTTCACGGTATACTGTCTCGCCCTCCACCACCTCGGGCAACCCGGCATTGGGCTGGGCGCAAATCGGCAGCCCGGTGCCCTGGGCCATCCCGCTCACCACCTGGACCATTTCGCTGCTGCCCAGGCCGCAGTTGGCCCCGACAATGTCCGCTCCTGCCTCTGTCAGCTCCCGGGCCGCCTGCTCTGGGCTCAGGCCCCACATGGTAGCCAATCGGCCGGCAGTCGATTGAAAAGTCATCGAGGCGATTACCCGAAGATCGCAGGCGGCCTTTACGGATTCGAGGGCCAGCTTCAGTTCGGCTACATCCATAAAAGTTTCCAGAATGAAAAGATCGACCCCGCCCTCCAGCAGTCCGGCAACCTGCTCCTCGAATGCCGAGCGTATCTCATCCGCGGTTCGTTCCCCGCCGGATTGCTCGAGTATCTCGCCTGTGGGACCGATATCTCCCGCTACGAGTACTTCCTCCCCGGCCGCCTCGCGCGCAAGCCGGGCTCCTGCGCTGTTTATCCGGCTTACCCGGCCGGCGGCTTCATAATGCACCAGCTTGAACCGGTTGGCGCCCAAAGTGTTGGTAATAATCACATCGGAGCCGGCCTCGACATTGGCCCGGTGAACCTCCATTACTTTGTTCTTCTTATCCTCTTCGATATTCCATAGCTCGCCTGCCTCGATGCCGCTTTTAAGCCCGGCACGCTGCAGCAGGGTTCCCGTTGCGCAGTCGAGCAGCAGCACTCTTTCGGACAATTTTCCCAGGATGTCGGCTTTCATTGCACAGATCGTCCAGGATGTTTAGATAGCATCCAGTTTTTGTTTTGCTTTAGCTGTAAAAAAATAATCGGCCTTGGTTAAGAGGACTATAGAGCAATTTTTCAATACGCTTTTCAAGTCCGGAGTATTTCTTTTGCGGCGGCGATAAATTCCGGCGTACTGCCGCAGCAGCCTCCTATCAGTCGCGCTCCCGCCGCAGTCAGCTCCAGGGCTTTTTCCGCCATTTGCTCCGCGGTTTCACGGTATACTGTCTCGCCCTCCACCACCTCGGGCAACCCGGCATTGGGCTGGGCGCAAATCGGCAGCCCGGTGCCCTGGGCCATCCCGCTCACCACCTGGACCATTTCGCTGCTGCCCAGGCCGCAGTTGGCCCCGACAATGTCCGCTCCTGCCTCTGTCAGCTCCCGGGCCGCCTGCTCTGGGCTCAGGCCCCACATGGTAGCCAATCGGCCGGCAGTCGATTGAAAAGTCATCGAGGCGATTACCCGAAGATCGCAGGCGGCCTTTACGGATTCGAGGGCCAGCTTCAGTTCGGCTACATCCATAAAAGTTTCCAGAATGAAAAGATCGACCCCGCCCTCCAGCAGTCCGGCAACCTGCTCCTCGAATGCCGAGCGTATCTCATCCGCGGTTCGTTCCCCGCCGGATTGCTCGAGTATCTCGCCTGTGGGACCGATATCTCCCGCTACGAGTACTTCCTCCCCGGCCGCCTCGCGGGCAAGCCGGGCTCCTGCGCTGTTTATCCGGTTTACCCGGCCGGCGGCATTGTAATGTGCCAGCTTGAACCGGTTGGCGCCGAAAGTGTTGGTAATAATCACATCAGAGCCGGACTCGACATTGGCCCGGTGAATCTCCCATACCTTGTTCTTCTTCTCCTCTTCGATGTTCCAGAGCTCGCCGGCCTCGATACCACTTTTTAGCCCGGAGCGCTGCAGCATGGTGCCCATGGCACTGTCGAGCAGCAGCACTCTTTCGGATAATTTTTCCAGGATGTCAACTTTCATTTTTTCTCCATGGCACTTTCGGCAATCAATTTTCCACCCGGGCAAAAGCAAAGATGGATGGTGTTTCACACCTGGATAAAACAGAGTTTGCCATTACAGAAAAGAAATAGTAATATAAATGCAGTTCAAGTGCAAGTTCTCAAACAGATATCCGGAAGAAATGCCCATGACTTCTCACGGTTCGCACCGACCGGCAACAAGGGAGTTTATCGCTAAAGCTCCCAAAGTTGAGCTGCATATTCACCTGGAGGGCTCGGTGGGGCCGGACTTGCTGTCCCGCCTCTGTGACGGCCGTGAGAGCTTGAGCAGGCGTGAGCTCAACGACCTGTACAGTTTCAGGGACTTTGGCGGTTTCCTGAAAGCCTACAGCCGGGTGGTCGGGCTGCTGAGTGAGCCCTCGGATTTTTACCATATCACCGAGAACCTCTGCCGAAACCTGGCGGCCCAGGGAATCATATACGCGGAAAGTATTTTTACGCCCATGATACATACCCGGCGAGGCCTGGAGCATACGGAAGTGCTTGGTTTCATCCTCCAGGCGGTCGGGGAGGCCGCATCACGCGGCGGCCCGCGGCTGAACCTGATCTATGATACGGTGCGCCAGTGGGGAGCGGAAGCCGCTGTGGAATGCGCCAGGCTTGCAGTCTCGGATCGGCAGGCGGGGCTTCCGGTGGTGGGTTTCGGTATGGGCGGCGACGAGTTGTCTGTGCCGGCGGATGAGTTGAAAGAGGCTTTCGAGCTGGCCGGGCGGGCGGGGCTTAAGCGTTACATTCACGCAGGAGAAGTGGGTGGGCCTGAGTCGGTCCGGGAAGCGCTGGAAGTGCTGGGGGCGGACAGGATAGGCCACGGGATCACGGCTGCCAAAGACCCGGCCCTGATGCAGGAGCTGGCCGAGAGAAAAATCGCCCTGGACTGCTGTCCCACAAGCAACCTGATGACCAAGGCCGTGGGAAGCCTGGAGGAACATCCCCTGCCCCTGCTGCTGGAAAATAACGTGCCTGTGACCCTGGGAAGCGATGACCCGGGATTTTTCGGCACCTGGCTCCGGGATGAAATCGCCCTCTGCGTGCGGACCTGGCACTGGCCCCCGGAGACTGTCAGCCGGCTGATGAAATCGGGTGCACGGCATTCTTTCCTG
>CAZSTM010000342.1:0-5072 GCA_964609635.1 uncultured Gemmatimonadales bacterium | reverse complement strand
GGACTGAGGCGGCGAATAAGGCCAGAACATTCTTTTTAAGGAAGTTTCTTCTGCTGGTCATGGCGGCGCTCCGGAAGTTGAAAGGGTGAAAGGATGGCTGCAGGCATGAAAGGTTGCCGGATAAAGGATTTAACTCCTTAATTTAGGTGGATATCAATTCATTGCAAGGAAAACCCGCCGTTTGACAACCCTTCGTTTAATAGTTATCGCACAGCAGCCGCAAGCTTGTCAAATCCCCAGGAATTCGACCGGTCTTTGGTTTTTCCATTTGCCGCGGGTGAAATCGGGAAACTCCACAGGACGGCTTCCTTCAGCCACCGAGCGCTCGCTGAGCGGGCTGATAACACTCCAGGTCGCCGAGTCATAGACATCGATAGGAGGCTGTGCTCCGGCCCGCACCGCCTGGAGGAACTGGTTGAGCATCATGTAGTCCCCTCCGCCGTGGGAGTAGCCCCGGGCGGTCTCGCCCATGGCTTTCCACATGGGGTGCTCGAACTCGCGGTAATATTGCTCGGTATCCTCCCAGGTATGCTCCCGGGGACTACGGCCCTCGATGTAAATCTTATCCATAGAGCCCATGTAGATGCCCTCCGTGCCCTGGATGCGGTAGATCATGTCGAAAGGCCGCGGCAGGCAGGTGTCGTAATAAAGGGTTACCGTCAGGCCGTTTTCGGTGCGGATCAGCGTGGTGTTGATTGCCCCGATAGCGTACTTGCGCTTTGCATTGGGGTGGTCCGGCCCGAACTTCTTGATGATATAGTTGTCCATCCCTGCCGGTTTCGAGCTCATCGAGACCAGATAGGTGAACCGGTCGCCCCGGTTGATATTCATCCACCAGGCGGCCGGGCCGATAGCGTGGGTGGGATACAGGTTGCCGTTGCGGTCGATCTTGTGATGGGCCCGCCAGAGCAGCTCGCCTTCCGGCCCGAAAGCCACATAGCGGGTATCGTGCTGGTAGCCTGTCTCGCAGTGGATGACCTCTCCGAAAATGCCCTGCTGCACCAGGTTGAGGATCATCATCACGTTGCGCAGATAGCAGTAATTCTCCAGCATCATGCAGTGGCGACCCGTGCGCTCGCTGGTTTCGACCAGCTGCCAGCATTCATCGAGGGTGATCGCGGCCGGCACCTCGGTGGCCCCGTATTTGCCGGCCTCCATGGCTGCTACCATTACCGGGGTATGCAGCTCCATGGGAGTGGCGTTAATCACCGCATCGAGATCCTCGCGCTCGACCATCCTGCGGAAGTCTTCCGGGCCGCGCGAATAGCCCGCCGGCTTTTTTTGCCCGCGCTTTTCCACCAGGCGCCCGGCTCGCTCCAGGTTTTCGGCACCGATATCACAGATCGCCCGCACTTCCACCCCTCCAATTTCCAGGGCGGTGCGGAGAAGGTAAGTGCCGCGGCCGCCCACCCCGACAAACCCGAGGCGAACCGGCTTTGCGGGTTCTTCGGCTCCGGCGAGGTTTCCCGCAAGCCCCGGCAGGGAAAGAGCCAGTCCGGCGGCGGCGGACTGCCCGATGAATCTTCTGCGGGTCAACTGGTTGTCGATCATGGCATCTCTCCCATGTTTAACGGTATATTAACTAATAGAGTGTTGAAAAAAGCCTTCCTGGCTTTTTTCAATTTCGGCTTGCCCAAAAAAGATCGTGCAAGCCTTACAAATTGCTTGATTGGAAAATCTGCGCTTTTTTGGCGGTACCTCCATGTGCCGAACAAGAAGCGTGTTTTTTAAACACGCTGCTAATCCAGGCAGACAACCTCGATGGCCTTGAAAACCTCGCCGGCGCTGTGGATACCCTTGAGGTCGCGGATGATTTCAGTGGTAAAGTGGTGTTGTCTGCTCCGGCCTATCAGTTCCGGATAGGAGATATTTCCGTCTTCCGCGGTTATCGTTCCGCTGTAGATTATCGAGGGCTGACCGTTCCCGTGATAGTCCGGCTCGTATTGATCGTTCATCCTGGTGAAAGTGAAATTGTAGTCTCCGGAAACGTTCATCTCGATATAATAGCGCCAGCAGCTCGAGGGCGGCACCCGTACCTTGGCGGTGATTCGCTCTTTCTTTCTGGTGGCGCGGGTAATCGCAGAGGGCGCGGGGGCTCGCGGTGTGGGGAAATCCTCCCTGTTGAATTCCTTGCGGAAGGCTCCGATCCAGATCGGCAGGGAGACCGGGCATTCCACCTTGCCCTCGAAA
Source organism: uncultured Gemmatimonadales bacterium (assembly GCA_964609635.1). Taxonomy (GTDB): domain Bacteria; phylum Gemmatimonadota; class Glassbacteria; order GWA2-58-10; family GWA2-58-10; genus JAFGTO01. The sequence goes on along the minus strand of CAZSTM010000342.1, from coordinate 2,882 downwards.
TCCCCGGTGCTTGTCCTGCGGGTAACATACACCGTGCGCGGGTTTGCCGACAGGGTGTCCTCCAGCCAGATCGCCACCTGCGGCGGCTCCCCGTAGTCGCTCTCCTCGTAAACATCCCGGTCCTGAATCATGGTAAAACGCAGGGTCACCTCATCGCTCCAGTCGATCAGGGGAGCGCCGAGGTAGATCAACAGCGCGCCCACACCCAGAGCGCACAGCAGAAGCGGAGAGGTGAAGTGTCGGCCGGCTATTTTCATAATTGAAACGCTATGGTTGGCTTCCAAGGGAATTTTCCTGAAGTTACTCCCTGGGAGAAATAATTTCAAGTCGGTTGAGGGGAGTTGTTGGCTTTCCTCGGAAAGCCTAAAAACCATGCTGCCCGGAGAATCAAAAAGAGAGAGCAAAGATCAGGGAGCAATCAGCACCAGATGCAGACTGGTAGAGTTGAAGAAATAGTGCTTACAGGTTGAAGGGCTTTGTATGATGGTGTGTCTGCGGTATCGCTTTGAGTTGCCCGGTCATCTCTCAGAGTTGACTGCTATCGCCTCCTCGATATGCCCGACACGATCCTCGTACTCGTGGGTGACCTGTTTGAGTGCGTCCCGCAGCCGCTGTTCCTCCTGGCGCAGCTGCTGATTCTCCTGGTGCTTTTGACGCAAGCGGGAGATTTCTTCGACATGGGAATCCGCACCCTCTATCAGGGCGATCATATTTTTCAGGGTTTTCTTTTGAGTTACACTCTGGTCAAAATGCTTTTTTATATCCTCGAGATTGCTTTTAATTTTTTTCCGGTGCTGGTTGAGCAGCTCCACCATGGCCTCCGCAGAAACTTTCTCCGGACCGCTGCCGCCGGTAACCGAGGCGATCAGTTTTGTTTCCTGTTCCAGAGCCTCCTCGTCGAGGGGGTTATCTTTTAGACGTTTGCTGAGAGCCGTTACCTTGGCAAACCGGGTCTCGAGCCTTTTCTTCATTTCTGTCAGCTGCTCGTATTTCTTTTTCAAGCTGTCGAGGCTCTGAGTCTTTTTTTCAATTTCCTCGATTAACTTGGGTTTTATCATACCGAGCAGTTCCCTCTTTTTTTCGCTGGTATCCGCTTTCAGGTTCTTTCGCAGAGCTTTAGCGGTAAGCCAAAAGGCCTCATCGATAGATTGGTTGCGTCCGGCTTCGAGCTTCTCTATCGATTCCAGATCTTTCTGCTCCTGTTCCAGGGGACTGCCGTTTGTCTTCAGAAATTTATTCAACTCGGCTTGGGCCTGCTTGATTCTGGAAGCGAAGCTTTCGATAATTTGTTTTTTGAGACCCTTGAACTGATTTTCCAGGTGTTCACCCATCAACTGGTTCATTCTGGTGGGGAACATCGAAAGCCGGATTTTGCCGATGCCGATTTCCTGGAAGATCACACGCAGCTTATAGGCCCTGGTGCCGGTCTTGGTCCAGGCAGGCGGCTCGGTCGGGTCCAATACCGCTTCCGGCGGGTAAACCGCCCAACAGAAGCCCTTACAGCCGATATCGTTCTCTTCTTTCATCAGCTCGTTTATAAATAGCTCCGTGGCGTCCGCGCGGGAGGCCGAGCTCGGGAGAATTTTCAGTGTATGGTTGTAGAAAAGGGTGAAATCCTCTTCTTTGATCGACTCCACGCTCAATTCATCCTCCAGGGTGAAACCCTCGGCCAGTTGGTAGGGGTTTCGCTTGTACGCCTGGGAAATTTTGTCTTTCCCCTCCTGGATGCTTTTGGCCATGATGAATTTGGCCGCTGCGGTATCGCGCACCTTGTCGAACCGGCTCTTGTCCAGGTGGAACTGGTTTTCTCCGGCCACGATCAGCACGGCGTTCTTGATTCGATAGTCCAGCTTCAGGGGTGGATTGGTGTTGTCGCTACGGAAAGGCTTGTTCGGGTCTTTCAGGAGCAGTTGCGCCGAGGAAGAGTAGCGGTTGAAAAAGAGCTGCGGCACATCGCAGTCTTCGGCTATGCCGAACGCCGTGGCCGGCAGGCTCCAGCCGGCGCGCTCCTTGAGCTTGTAATAGACCCGCTTGGCCTCGTTGAGCGGTTCGTGAATCATCCGGCCCAGACGGTTGATATAGTTGAGCAGATCGGTTTCCATCTTATGGAGATCGCTGCGCACGTAAGAGGAGGGATTGGACTGGTAAATGTAGGATATCTTATCCAGCATCGAGCAGACCTTGCGCGCCAGAACGAACTTTACACTGTCGCTGCCGGTCTGGCTGTTCTGCACGATCCGTTTGCCCTCGCTGTACTGGCCCAGCGCATCTTTACTCGGACAATAAGCCTGGGCTACATCCCGGTAGAGCAGGATCTCACGCAGCTTGACCTTGTGGTGCGAAAGGGAGACTTTCTGGCTCTTCTCCTCGAACAGGCATACCTGGTCTACAAACTCCCGCTCATCCGGCTCCAGGCGTTCGTACTTTTCCCGATCCACACCGGAGAGGATTTCCCTGCGCGCCTCTTCGCGGATCTCCTCGAAAGTTTTTTTAATAACCTTTTTTTCCGCCGTCTGATCCGTTTGGCCGGAGTCTGAGGCTACGGCGGCAACAGAATTATCGTTCATCTCCTGTACCCTTTTACAGTAAAAGAGAAGCTCAAATCTTTTCCTGCCGGCTGCGCAAGTGTAATCCCAAAAAGCCGAGCGACTTTGACCTTGTTATTATAACAGACTTTTTCCGAATTATCCAGCAGATAACCAAGCTTTCGCGGGCGGCTTTACAATTAAGTCTACAGCCTATGGCCTGAATATGAAAAGCCAGATCGGCAAAGATTCCACCATTCATATATTAATTGTTAGAGCACTAGTCCTCTGTCAAGTTAGAAATGCATGGTAACTTGAACAGATGAAATGACTGAAATTTAGCGAACCTGCAAAAAC
>CAZSTM010000341.1:0-5104 GCA_964609635.1 uncultured Gemmatimonadales bacterium | reverse complement strand
TAATACTTCAACCAAGATGGTTGCGAAAGTGTTAATTGATGATTTTGCTTTAATCGAAGCCTTTCTTACGAATTCAAGTTATCAAGACTTAGCCTGTTTGGAAATAGATTAATATGCAGTCTGAGACACTTTTCCAGTGAACCAAGTTCAAAATTAGTCAAAGAAAGGGAGAAGTAGAACAATTCGCTTCAGCAGACCTGCTGGCTGTCATGCTTTTTGCAGACGTATGGTTTATGATAAAGCAAAGATTTATGGTGGAGCAAAAAGGCATGCCAACTGGTGCAGGCAGCTTAGCTCCGCCGTTATACTTTTCAAAGGGTAAAATGACTAGAATGAATATTTTCAAGAATTATAGGCCAGTTTAAAAAAGAACTTGGTCTACGAAATCCATAGGGCTGACCACCCAAAGTGATTTAAAAGCAATAGTGTGGAGTCCAGAAACCACTTTATAAAAAACGGGGCGAAACTGAAAAGCCAAATGAGTAAGACAAAACTCAGGAGATAAACATTATGAGAACTAAATCATACAAAGAATTACGGTGGATCCTACGGGGATTAAGCGGTCTCTTAATTATATTTTTTTTGTTCATGTTTATCGGTGAAACTTTTTTTGGTGAAAATACCGGAGGAGATAGTTTTTCCGACAAGACAAATCTCGGGTATCAACTGATACCCCAACATGACAAGCACAGCTCTTCTATAGGTTTCCGGCTGGCCTCCGCGAGATCTTCGGGTACAGCGAAACCAACACTGTCTAATCCTAAATACTTTTTAACATCATCATCCTTGCTCATACCCATCTTGACATAAAATATTTCTTTCTTTTCTTTGGTGGTTTTGCCGTATCCACATTTGTCTCTGAGCAAAGGACAGCCTATCCTTGCATGAACCTCTAAAGCTCCTGATTCTTTTAATGCAGGAACATGGCTCTCTTTTGTCTGAGTTCCTCTGACAATAGAATCATCGGTAATAACTATTTTCTTTCCTTTAATTAAAGTCGTAAGAGGTATTAATTTCCTTTTTGCTTCTTCTTCCCGTGCTTCTTTTGTTCCCTGGGTAAAGCTTCTATCCGCATAATCATACTTAATAAAAATTCTAACATGTGGTATACCGGCGGCTTTGGCATACCCCAGAGCATACCCTATTCCGGAATTTGGAATCTCTGAAACCAGGTCGGCATCAACCGGGTACCTCTGGGCAAGCCTGGCTCCAATAATACTCCTGAATTCCTCTACAGACACACCATCAATTATAGAAGCTGCATTTGCCGTATAAATCCACTCAAAGGTGCCATATTTTATCGGATTGAGATTTAATTGTTTTAAAGTACTTAAGCCATCTTTATTAATCATGACTATTTCACCAGGTTTAACATCTCTTTCAATCTCCAGACCCAGGTTGGGGAAAGCGCATGATTCGGAAGAAACGACATAACTATAATCGTTTCTTCCGATAATAAGAGGTTTTCTGCCCCATCCCCTGGCCGCTATAATCCCGCCCTTGGTTAACAAGACTACAGAAAAATCTCCGTTTATCCTTTTACTTATCTGTTCGATACCGTCGACAGGGCCGTTAAGAGCCAACATCTTGCCAATCAATACGTTGTCAGGAATATATGTTGGATCAAAATGGCCGGTAAAGGAGTGCCCCTCTCTAAGTAAATCCTCTTTTAATTCTCCAGCACTCATCACATTGCCGTCATACGCCAACAAAAACTCTCCATATCTGGATAATTCGCTTACAGGTTGTCTGTCACCCGAACTGACGACACCCAGACCAAGACGGCCTTCGACATTTTTTAATTCATCAAAATTAATTTTTTCTCTTAATTTTCCTTTATGATGGTTATAAACCATCTTGCCGTCTTTAACCACAGCCCAACCACAATATTTCTGTCCACGATGTTGTAAATAAGAAGTTCCCCAAATCAAATCTTTAATACAATCCTTTTCCGAATAAATCCCGAGTATCCCACTCATCTTGAAATTCTCCTTAAACTTTTATCAAAAAAGTTAAACTGATTATGCGTTGCTGCAATACGACAGCCCGCCTTGGTACAATTTTTCAGATGCTGGTTAATAATCGTTCGGCTGGAATCCAGAGATTCTTTATTTTAGTTGGGTATAGATTAACTATTTTCCCCGGGAGTATCAAGAGTTCTTTCGGCCGATCCAAGGAAAAAAGTGACATCTCGGAGTCTGCATACTTTTGTGGGGGATAAAGGTGGTTGCTTACAGTAAATAGGTTTGGAATTGCTTCCAAATCCTTTTTTATAATGGCGTGGCCGAGGATACTATTTTAAAACTTTTTAACGGAGATGTTTAAAAATTTGATTGAACTCATCGAGGTATCGGCGGCTTGAATCCTCCAATTAACAGTGGTATTTTTCCTGGAGGCTTTTCACGCTCAAAAGCAGAAACTTAATTTGAAGAGAAACCTGACCGGAGGCTTAATATGTTGAATATCACCAGAAAAATATTTGTCATGGTCTCTAGCGGATTGATTGCAGTATGCTTCTTGTTTTTTTCCGGTGAATCTCGTGCAAACATCACAACTTTCAATGTCAAAGATTACGGAGCTACAGGGGAAAAATCGGACAACTCTCAAGGCGCAATCCAGAAAGCCATTGATATATGTGCAGAATCAGGCGGTGGGACTGTATACTTCCCGCCGGGAGATTACACCTCGGGCACCATCTTTCTTAGGAGTAATGTGAGACTTTATCTGGAAGCGGGTGCAACACTATTCGCAGCCAGGGACAGAAATGCCTATAGTAAAAGAGCTCTTATTTATGGTGAAAACCTAAAGAATATTACCATCGAAGGACGCGGTTTAATCGATGGACAAGCCGAATTCGAGTGGGATGATATGCGAAGAATAGATCCCAATTTTCTGGATACCACCGAAGAGCTAAAAGCGGCTGGAAAAAGATTATGGCGTACTTACCCTGTTCGCCCCACACAACATTCAGTGCTTCTGATCACCTGTAGTGACATCCTTATACGAGACCTTTCCTTCGTTCGAGGGTCAAGCTGGACAATCTCTCCCTGGGGATGCGAACGATTGGTAATTGACGGTATTTACGTTTCGACCAGCCTGACTGAAGGAGTGTGGGCCGATGGTATCGACCCGGACGGATGCCGGGATGTGCATATCTCAAACTGCACTATCGAGACCGGTGATGACTGTATTTCCCTTAAGAGCTCCAATTTTCACGGAGAACCGAGGCCCTGCGAAAATATCACCATATCCAACTGCCGTCTTACCACAGCTTCCACGGCTCTGAAAATCGGAGATGAGATATATGCAGATATCAGGCATGTCACCATGATCAACTGTAATATCCGCAGCGCCAACCGGGGTCTTGGCATAATGATCCGCGGCAGGGGAAATGTGAGCGATGTCATTTTTTCAAACCTGACAATGGAATGTAAACGCTACGACTGGTTCTGGTGGGGTGACGGTGATCCATTCCTTTTTATTGTCGAAGAGAGCATTTATCCCGAGCTCGAGATGAGATACAAAAAACCCCTCGGCACGATGAAAAATATTTTAATTGCCGACGTTATCATTCATTGCAAGGGATCTGGTATTTTTTACGGTCATCCTGATTCCTACCTGGAAAATATTACCTTGGACAATGTAATAATGGAAATCTCAACCGATACTGCCAGGGTGCAAAAAGCGATAAATGCACTTTCGTTTAAAAAAGCATCCGGTATCAGGATAAAAGATGTTGAAGTTCGATGGGCAAAGCCCGAATCAAAGAAATGGGAATGTGCCCTGTATCTCGAGGACATCCGGAATCTTCTCCTTGATAATTTTTCCGGGCGACAGTCAAAAGACCGAACCGAACATCCCGCTGTTGCACTCAAGCAAGTGAAACACGCCATGCTGCGCGGGTGTAGAGCCCTTCCGGCTACAAGTATATTTTTCCAGTTCACCGGTGCCGGCACTCGAGATATCCATCTGTTCGGTAATGATTTCACTCAGGCTGCTATACCATACAGGATCGGAGGAGGAGCTGATGATAGCGGAATAAAAGCCTTAAGCAATTTGCTGCCTTATTAACAAATGTCGAAACTATTTTACCTTTCAGGGTTCGACCGGTCGCTCCTTTTTCAGTTCAAGCTTTCGAGTCACCTACCAGCTCCCGCCGGGATAAAGCTTCTCCACAACAGGACTTTCGTATGTAGTGGTGCTGTCCATTGGATATTCTTTCAGCCACTTTCCCGCCACGGAGTCAATCGTTTCCACTCTCACTTTGGCGAACAGGCGGTCGGCGATCCTGGTGGGCCGGGGCCGCGACGGGTCTTGCTTGCGCATGCGGTAATCCACCACCATGTCCAGCACGCTCCAGCCGTTCTTTTGGCCGTCGGGGCAGGTAAGCTGCGCGTTGGGATGCTCGTGGGTGAAGGGGACGAACAGGCACCAGTGGGGCTTATCCCAACTGTTTTCCTGAACCAGTACTTCGCAGTTAACGTCGGCGATAATGAAGCTCACCCGGGCCGGGAAATCCAGTGTGGTGACCATCTGCTGCAGCAGGTGGCCCATGGTACCGCATTGGCCCCAGCCGTGCATCAGGATACCGCGGCCCTGGGTGATCCAGGCGCTGTTGTGGGGCCCCGTGGCGGCACTGGCCCAGCGGTTCAACCTGCCGATGGCTTCCAGCTTGCTGCCCGTTACTCTCAGGTAATGCTCGTAAATCGGCAGCGCGATCCGGCGAAGGGCCCGGACATTAGCCGGATCGAAGCAATCCACCATCGGATGCTTGTATTTGGGTACATGCACCTGCAGTTCGTTCTCGGGTTTGACCGGGTTAAGCGGCGCCGGGAAACCCGCCTCAAGCAGTTTGAGAGCGCGGACCGCGTGCCAGGTGGCCCTCATTTCGCTGGGCGAGGGCAGCGGCGTGTGTTCGCTGATACCGAAGCGGCTGAAACCGCCGTCCGGGTTCTGCCGCGAAGCCAGCCACACCTTGCAGTCCGTGCGGGGTCTCTTGGCCCGCGAGCTGTCCATGTCCGACAAAGGCTCACCCAGCATTTCCAGTGAGTAAACTCCGTAATAAGTATCCTCGGTGCGCGAATAGTGGTTCTGGCGCCATCCC
>CAZSTM010000340.1:0-5108 GCA_964609635.1 uncultured Gemmatimonadales bacterium | reverse complement strand
ATACCAGCCTGGCCAGGGCAAAGGTGCAGATAACCATGGCTGCACCGACCAGGGGAAATTTCCACCAGTGCGGAAAATCGCTTACCTGGAAGTGCTTGACGACATTGGAGAAAATCAGACACGGCAGGGCCAGGTTGACCACCACGGCGGTGAGTAACCGGGTGTGGTTTTCTTCGAAGATCTTTTTACGCATCAGCCAGGCGGAGACCCCGATGACCAATGCGATTTGGGCCAGCGCCGACAAGGTTGCCAGAAAAGAAGCCGATATCAAAGACAATTAACGGTCCCCCATCAAAGCCGGGCAGCGTTTTTTTCGATTGGTCACCAACCGGTTTTAAGCGCTGCGATTTCTTGAAAAGCACATTGACATCGAAGACTCTCCGCAGCAAGCTGCCGGGAATCTTCGATTGTAAAGGTTTTATTGATTATTACCAGTCGCTCGCTTTTTTAAGTCAAGGTAATATCGGATAGAGACGCCAAGCAATAAAAATCACCCGCTCAGCTTGCACCGCGCTCGGCCCAAAAAAGATTGACACGACCGGCATCCCTACTTTAAACTAATTCGTAACCACTTAAAGAAACTGAACCGGGGCTCCACGTTGCAGTGCAGGTATGCTCGCGGCACCGGCCGGTATATGTAATTGAATCTTATTTTCAGGAGTGCAGGATGTCCAAGGACTCAACATTCGATCTGGTGGTGATCGGGAGCGGGCCCGGAGGTTACGTGGCGGCTATCAAGGCCGCGCAGCAAGGCCTGAAAACCGCCCTGGTTGAGTCCGATGAGCGTCTGGGTGGGATCTGCCTCAACTGGGGGTGCATTCCGAGCAAGGCGCTGCTTAAAAGCGCATTGCTCTATGAACAGATCGGCCGCTCGGCGGAATTCGGCATCAATGTAGAGAGCCTGAGCTTCGACTGGCCGGCCGTGGTCAAACGCAGCCGTAAGGTGTCGGACCGCCTGGCGCGCGGAGTGAGCTTCCTGATGAAAAAAAACGATATCGCTGTCTTCCAGGGCCGGGGGGTGCTGGCCGGCGGCGGCGCGGTTCGCGTGGAGGGAAACCGGGAGACCATCCTCGAGGCGAAAAATATCATCCTGGCCACCGGAGGCCGGGCGCGGCAGCTGCCGGGAATGGCACCGGACGGCGAGCGGATTGTCACCAGCCGTGAAGCCCTGGTGCTGAAACAAAGGCCCGAATCCATCGTAATTGTGGGCGCCGGAGCCATTGGTATGGAGTTCGCCTATCTGTTCAACGCTTTCGGCGCGCAGGTTACCGTGGTGGAGCTACTGCCGCAGATCCTGCCGCTGGAGGATGAGGAAATCACCGCGGAGCTGGCAAAGCTCTACCGGCGCAAGGGAATGAAACTGCTGACCGGAAGCCGGGTGGAGGAGGTTGTCAAAGGCGCCGAGCAGGGTTGTACGGTCAAGGTGGCGGCAGCCGATGAGGTGGAAGAGATAGAGTGCGAGCTGGTGTTGGTGGCCGTGGGAGTAACCGGCAATATCGAGGGCCTGGGGCTCGAGCAAGCCGGTGTGGAGGTGGAAAAGGGCTTTATCAGGGTCGAACGCGGCTATGCCACCACCGCGCCCGATATCCGGGCCATCGGCGACTGCATCGGCCCTCCGCTGCTGGCCCATGCCGCCAGCAAGGAAGCGGTCGCGGCGGTCGATTCCATCCTGGGGCGGGCCACCTGGAAAGTCAAACCCGAACTGGTGCCGAGCTGCACTTACTGCCAGCCGCAGGTAGCCCGAGTGGGACTTACCGAAACCGAGGCCCGGGAAGCCGGGCACCAGGTTTCTATCGGGCGGTTCCCCTTTCGCTCCCTGGGCAAGGCTTTGGCCACGGGCGACCCCGAGGGTTTTGTGAAAGTGATTATCGACCGGGCCGAGGGTAAACTCCTGGGAGTCCACATCCTGGCTGCGGAGGCGGTCGAGCTGATCCCGGAAGCCACCCTGGCCAGGACCCTGGAGGCCACCGCCGAGAGCCTGGAGCAAGCGGTGCACCCGCACCCGAGCCTTTCGGAAGCTCTGATGGAGGCGGCGGCCGCCGCACTGGGACGCGCCGTGCATATTTAAAATAAGGGGCAAAGGCAGAATATAGAATACAGGAGCCAGTTGTCATGATAAGCCGGCTCACCTGGAAACAATGAAGATTTTTTTCGTAGGGGCACGGCGTGCCGTGCCCGAAAGTTTTTAAATAGGTTACCTGACTTACAAGATAAAGTACTTAGGCACAGAGGGACAAAGGGCAAAGAGAAAAGAAGAACTCTACCCAAGGTGTCAGGAACTGAAGAGGGTCCTGTCGGTTTCTGTTTTGACCGACAGAAGGCTTGATACTCCTGAAAAAAACCAATAAATTACCTAAAAAGACAATAAAGAATTTTTTCATGCAAACCAAGGAGAAGGTAACCCTGAGTGCAAAATCATAGAGCAGGCTGAAATAAGGTCTGTCTGCTTGTAGTATGGAAATATCGGTTCAATAATCTCTAAATCCGGGGGTGGCGGCCATGAAAAAGATGCTGGTAGCGATAGATTTTTCCGAAGGGTCCGCTCAGGCGCTGCGCTACGCTCTCAAGTTCGCCGTCCAATTCGATTCACAGCTTCTGCTGCTCCATATTATCCATGACCCGGCGGAAGCGCCTGGTTTCTACTCTTCCGAAAAGGCCGGTGAAAAGGTTTTCCGCAGCATGGAAGAGGCGGCGTCCAGGATGATGGACGAGTTCGTCGATAAATACCTGAAGGAATGGAAGAAATTCGAAACCTGGATCATTCCCGGCCTTCCCGCCGATGAGATTGTGCGTATAGCCGAGAAGGAAAAAGTCGATATGATCGTCATAGGCACCCGGGGCCACAGCGGGCTCAAGCGCCTGATGATCGGCAGCGTGACCGACAGAGTTATCCGCGCCTGCACCTGTCCCGTACTGGCGGTGCACAGCGAAGAGAAAGTCTTAGAATGAGGACGGCAGCTATGAAGATGAAACTCAGAGATTCAGTATTGCAGCAGCAGCCACTTCGCCGAGGCGTGATTGTGGCAGCGTTGCTGATCATCGCCACCTGGGCCGGGACCGAGGCGCTGGCGGCGGTGCCGGCGGGAACGGAATCCGGGGAACTCAATCCGTGGTCTATGGGCATGGGGTTGCTGGGAGGGCTGGCGCTGTTCCTTTTCGGTCTGGAGCAGATGGCCGATGGGCTGAAAGCCCTGGCCGCCGACCGTCTGAAAGACATTCTGGCGCGCCTTACCACCAACCGCCTCATGGGTGCCGTTACCGGCGCCATCGTCACCGCTATAATCCAGTCCTCTTCGGTTACCACGGTCCTGACCGTGGGATTCATCACCGCCGGTATCCTCTCGGTGTCGCAGGCGGTGGGTATCATCTTCGGGGCCAATATCGGCAGCACGCTGACGGCTCAGCTTATCGCCTTCAAGGTCACCAAGCTGGCGCTGCTGATGGTTGCCATCGGTTTTGCCATGCTCTTCACCTCCGGCAGGGACCAGATCAGGCAGTACGGCGCCATGATCATGGGCCTGGGCCTGGTGTTCTTCGGCATGAGCCTGATGAGCGACGCCATGAAGCCCCTGCGGACCTACAGCCCCTTCCTCAGCTTGATGGTAAGCATGGAGAAGCCCGCTCTGGGCATCCTCGTCGCAGCTATCTTTACCGGACTGATTCAGTCCTCTGCGGCGACCACCGGCGTGGTCATCGCCATGGCCGGCCAGGGATTGATCAGCCTGAACGGCGGCATCGCCCTGGTCTTCGGAGCCAATATCGGCACATGCGTCACCGCCTTGCTGGCCTCGATCGGCAAGCCGCGCAATGCCCTGCGCGCCAGCCTGGTCCACATACTTTTCAACGTGTTCGGCGTGCTCCTGTGGGTGGGGTTCATCGACCAGCTCGCCCGCCTGGTGGTTGAGGTGTCGCCGGTCGCCGCGGGACTGACGGGCTTGGAGAAACAGGCGGCGGAAACCCCGCGCCAGGTCGCCAATGCGCACACCATATTCAATGTCGCTAATACTTTCATCTTCTTGCCCTTCGGGACGCAATTCGCCCGCCTGGTGGAATACCTGCTGCCGGAACGGGAAGAGGAAAGGATGGTGACCACAGGCGCGGCTCCCGAGTGGACCACGATGCATCTGGATCCCGATCTGCTTGCGGTCCCCTCGATCGCCCTCGAGCAAACTCGCGGCGAGATCAAGCGCCTGGCCCGGCTGGTCATGAGTATAGTAAAGGATATCATGCCAAGCTTCATCAAAAACGACCTCGAGATGGTGGACAAGATGCTGGAGCGGGAGGCTGAGGTCAAGTACATCGGCAAGCAGATAGACGATTTCCTGATTCAGATCTCGCGCCGCCATCTCAACCAGCAGCAGTCCGAATTCGCCTCCCAACTGATGGATGTCACCCTCGATCTGAAGCGTATCGGCAAACATATCAGGAAGGATTTGGGGCCTTTGCTGCAAAAGAAGGCCGAGGCCGATATGCCCTTCGCTAAGGAAGGCAGGAACGTACTTCTCGGATATAATGACGGCGTGCTGGCAAGCCTGGAAAAAGCCATCAAGGCCTTCGAGGAGAACGATACAGAGCTCGCCCGCGAGGTTGTGCGCGCCAAGCCCGGCCTGGTCAGGCAGCAGCGAGCCTATCGGTCGAAGCACTATGATCGCCTGGAAGAGGGCAAGCCGGAGTCCAAGGCCAGCAGCGAGATCCACCTGGACCTGATCGACTATCTGCGACGCATCTACGCCTTTTCCGAGGCAATCGCCTTTACCATGCTGGAAAGCTTTCTGGATAGGAGGAAGGGGGGGGAACGCAAGGGTGGGAAGCAAGCCATCGCCGAGACTGTTGACCAGTAAGTTACAACGGTTTTAAGAGCATGCCGCAGGAGCCGACCTGTCCCCAGGAACGGTACCAATTAGAACCTGAATATTTTAGTGTGATGCAGCGGCATTTTCCCGTATCATCTTCTTTATTGTCCTTCGATGCCGTGTTGCGCTTAAAGCCGCGCAAGTCTGCGGCTGTCCCTTTGTGCCTGAATAAAATTCTGGACAAATCGCCGCTGAGGTTTTAACATAGTTGGGATTCTCGCCGGTCATGGAAATCCCACAATTTTCGAATCGGTT
>CAZSTM010000339.1:0-5108 GCA_964609635.1 uncultured Gemmatimonadales bacterium | reverse complement strand
CCGCCGCCATGAGCACGTTGGCCGTGGCGCCCCGCGACGGGCCGTGACTCCCGGAGAGGTTGATGCGGCAGCCTTTCAGCCTGTCGGCGCGCGTAAAAATATATCCCTTGGAAATAGCGATATCGGCCCCCAGCATGGACAAGCCTTTCAGGTGCAGATCGATGGCCCGCTGGCCGATGGCGCAGCCCCCCGGCAGGCTCACCTCGGCCCGGCCGTTACGAGCGGTCAGGGGTCCGAGCACATAGTAAGAGGCGCGCATCCGGCGTACTAGATCGTACGGCGCCGTGCAACCCGAAACCTGCGAGGCCTCGAGAAGAATCCGGCCCGGCTCACGTGACACCCTCACTCCCAGGTTTTCCAGCACCTGCCCCATGGTCCGTACATCCACCAGGTCCGGAACATTTTCGAGCTCCACCGGCCGGTCGGTAAGCAGTGCTGCGGCCATCAACGGCAGGCAGGCGTTTTTGGCGCCTCCTACCCGGACCTCGCCGGCCAGGGGCCCGCTCTTTTCAATGATAAATTTATCCATCTCTAGAAACTTTCAAATAAAACTATGCCGGTCATAATGGAAAAATCAGACAGGATATCAGGATGAAAATTTATATTTTCACCGAGGATTTTACCACAAAGACACCAAGGCACCAAGAAAGTTTTTCATTATATCTTCTTCACTTTGTCCCTAGGTGCCTTGTTGCGCGTCAAGTAAGCGCAAGTCTGCGGCTGTCACTTTGCCCCTTTCATTTTCATCTAAATCTTGTCTATCCTGTTAAGAAATCAGAGCATTTTTGCCCTATTTGCGAAAGGCGGTGACAAACCGTGTCTTTCCCGCCAGGTCGCGGTGAAACTCCGGACTATGGTAAAAATTCCGGTTCCCGGAGAACAGCTCCTCGATAAGCGCCTGCTGGTTTTCTCCGATTTCCAGCGCCAGCAGGGCTCCGCGAACCATGACCGGGTGTACGGTTTCAACTATCCGGGCGATTACCCCGGTTCCTGCCGGCGGGCCGCCGTCGAGCGATCCGGCAGGCTCGTATTTGCGTACCTCCTCCGGCAGCCGGGACATTTCCTCGGGCGCTACGTATGGTGGATTGGCCGCCACGATATCGAAAAAAGGCTTACCGGCCAGGGGATCACACAAATCACCCAGGTAGAAACTTGCCGGGCTACGTAATTTACCCCGAAGAGCCCGGTAGTTTTTCCCTGCCTGGCAAAGAGCCTCCCACGAGTTGTCGGTGAGCAGACACCAGAGACCCTCTATCTCTGCAGCCAGGCTGAGGCCCACCACGCCGCTGCCGGTGCAGAGGTCCAGCACCCTGACAGGTTCCCGACCCTTGGAGCCCTTTTTATCAGTCACCCGATCCATGAGCCCCACAAGCAGCTCGACCAGTTGCTCGGTCTCCGGCCGGGGTACCAGCACGGCGGGCCCGACCGCCACCACGATATTGCGGAATGCCGCGGTCCCAAGGATATACTGCAGAGGCTCGTGAGCGCCCCGGCGGCGAACAAGCTCCCGATAGGCGGTCAGTTCGCTCTCGACCAGGGGACGGTCATAGCTGAGGTAAAGACCCAGGCGGTCGAGTTCCAGAACCTTGGCCAGAAGGCTCTCGGCGCTCAGGCGGGGTGAAGGCACATCCCGCTGTTTGAAATACTCCTCAGCCCGGCGCAGCACCTCCAGCAGGGTGAGCATTTTGTCTGATTGCCCCTCCAAACTGCGTTTCCTCCCACAAGCTTCTCCGGTTTCTGGAACCCCCACCCCGGCCGGCGAGCTTTCGGGGCAGGGGAGGCCCAGGGCCGGTTTCTAATATAGCCGGATTTGCCAAATAGGGCAATCCTCAAACTGCGCGCAGTGCTGTTAAAAGCCGCTCAGCCGGAGTTTTGTTTTGACTTTGCCAGGGCAATTTATTAAACTTAGGCCACGCAAGAACCTGCCGGTTGCCTCCGGGTTATTGACCTGTATAAAACCGGCCGTACGACTGTTGAACAATAGTAGCTTTCGTGAAAGTTATAAAAGTAAAAGGGTAAATAAATGGAAAAGTATGATTTCAAGAGCATAGAGAAAAAATGGCGGGAATACTGGGAGAAAATCGACCTCTGCCGGACCGATTTAAGCGACACACAAAAGAAATGCTACTGCCTGGTCATGTTTATTTATCCCTCTGCCGACAAAATGCATATCGGCCACTGGTACAACTACGGGCCCACCGATACCTGGGCCCGCTTCCGAAAAATGCAGGGATACAACGTGTTCGAGCCGATAGGATATGACGCCTTCGGCCTGCCCGCGGAAAACTATGCTATCAAGCATGGGATCCATCCCTGGGATTCGACCGCCGAGAACGTGCGGGTGATTCGCGAACAGTTGAAAACCATCGGCGCCATGTACGACTGGTCGCGGGAGATCAACACCAGCGAACCCGAGTATTACAGGTGGACCCAATGGATATTTCTCCAGCTCTACAAGGCCAAGCTGGCATACCGCGCCAAGGGCCCGGTGAACTGGTGCCCGAGCTGCCGGACGGTGCTGGCCAACGAGCAGGTGATGGCCGATGGTTCCTGTGAGCGCTGCCAGTCGATGGTGACCAGGAAAGATATGGTCCAGTGGTTCCTGAAAATTACCGACTATGCCGACCGTCTGCTTGAAGGACTGGAGACCATCGACTGGCCGGAGAAAACCAAGACCATGCAGCGCAACTGGATCGGAAGAAGCGAGGGGGCCGAGATAGTTTTCCGCTTCGCCGCCGACACCCCGGGAGCCCACAGCCTGACCCCGGAAGAACAAAGCTTCCGGGTATTTACCACCCGGCCGGATACGCTTTTCGGGGTGACCTACATGGTGCTCGCCCCGGAACATCCGCTGGTGGAGAAGATCACTACCGATGAATGCAGGGCGGAAGTGGAAAAATATGTTGAATACGCGCGCACCCAGAACGAAATTCAGCGGACCAGCCTGGAGCGGGAAAAAACAGGGGTATTCACCGGCGCCTACGCTGTCAACCCGGTAAACGGCGAGCGTGTGCCGGTCTGGATCGCCGACTATGTGCTGCTCTCTTACGGCACCGGTATCGTGATGGCCGTTCCGGGACACGATGAAAGAGATTTCGAATTCGCCCTCAAGTTCGATCTGCCGATACGCGAAGTGATCGCCCCTGAGTCCGGCGCAGGCAAGCCTCTCGAGGCGGCCTATATCGATCCCGGCACAATGGTGAACTCCGGCGAGTTCGACGGGCGCCCCTCGGTCGCCGGCGGCAAGGCAGTGGTGGAAAAGCTCGCTGCAGAGGATCTCGCCGATTTCCGGGTCAACTATAAGATCCGCGACTGGCTGATCAGTCGCCAGCGCTACTGGGGTGTGCCGATTCCCATCGTTTATTGCGAAAAATGCGGAGAATTACCCGTGCCGGAAGATCAGCTTGCGGTAAAGCTGCCGTACGATGTGGAGTTCGGCAAATCCACCGGAGGAGAAAATCCCCTGGCCGTCCACCATGATTTCATGCATACCACCTGTCCCGAATGCAACGGCCCGGCCAGGCGGGAGATCGACACCATGGACACCTTTGTCGATTCCTCCTGGTATTTCTTGAGATACCTCACACCGAAGCTGGACACCAAGCCTTTCGACCGCGAACAGGTGGATACCTGGCTGCCGGTGGACCACTACGTGGGCGGAGTGGACCACGCCACCATGCATCTTATATATGCCCGTTTTATCAACATGGTGCTCTACGACCTCGGGTTTATCGGCTTTCCAGAGCCCTTCCAGCGGCTCAGCCACCAGGGCACCATAACCTGCCAGGGCGCCAAGATGAGCAAAAGCCGCGGGAATGTGATCAACCCGGAAACCTATATCGATCTCTATGGATCGGACACCTTCCGTGGCTACCTGATGTTCATGAGCAGCTACGAACTGGGCGGCGACTGGGATGACACCGGAATCCAGGGAATGCACCGTTTTCTCAAACGAGTCTGGCGTTTGGTGCAATACAACGCGCCCAGGCTGAAAGGCGTGGAAAGGAAAACCATAAAAGCCGCGGATTTGAAAAAACTCTCCGGAGAGGAACAGCAGATCGTACGGGTGATGCACAACTCGATCAAAGGCGCCACAGAGGACCTGGAGCGCATGCATTTCAATACGGCCATGAGCCGGATAATGGAGCTGGTAAATGTCCTGATGCCTTATGCGGGTGAGGAAGCCGGCGACCGCCAGATAGATATCGGACTCCTGGCCGGAGCTATCCATAAGCTGGTCATGCTTCTTGCGCCTTTAGCGCCTCATCTGGGTGAGGAGCTATGGAGCAATGCCCTGGGCTGCGAAAACAGCGTTTTCCTGGCCGAATGGCCGTGCTACGATGAGGAAATACTTAAAAAAGACCTGGTTACCGTGGTGATCCAGATAAACGGCAAGCTGCGCTCACAGCTCGAGGTGCCCCGGGACCTGCCGCCCGAGGAGTTGGAATCGCTGGCAAGGGCCGATGAGCGGGCGAGAAAGTTTATAGCAGACAAAGAAATCCGCAAGGTGATCCACGTGCCCAATAAGCTGGTGAATATTGTTGCCGGTTAATTGCTTTACTAAAAAAGCATTATACGATATATCTAAAGCTTATTATAAAGGATTGTACCGTATTTTAATGTCGCATAAGAAATATTATGTCAACTAAAACCCTTGCTCACAGGAGCAGAGCATAAAGCTTAGTCCCTCTTGTAAATTCTTCATCCGGCAAAGCTCTGATATCATCACCCGTTTCCCCGCTCTTTATGGTCCGCAAAAAACATTCTCAATCGTAAGACTATTTTGATAACCGGAAGATTCATAAAAAAAGCCCCGATGGAATTTCTTCCAGGGGGCTTAACAATTTCTTTCTCAATGGGTATCGATTCATTAACAATTAAACATCTGACGACATGTCACCATCAGCAGCAGTTGGCTTGGCTACAGCCGAATAGCGATGTCGCAATATCGTTAACAGAAAAAGCAGAATACCGGCTATGATGATTACTGTCCCGATTTTCATATAAGCAAAGGATCGAAATGCAACAATGTTGAGTATGTAAGCAGTAGTAACGATAAGAATACCGCTGACCGTAATGAAAGTGGCCAGGATTTTACCTTTTTCCTG
>CAZSTM010000338.1:0-5115 GCA_964609635.1 uncultured Gemmatimonadales bacterium | reverse complement strand
GCCGAGGTCGAGGTCGGTCTCGGCGCCGTCATCCGTGACAAAAACCTCGCCGTGCTGGAAGGGATTCATGGTGCCGGGATCCACATTGAGATATGGATCGAACTTCATGATGGTGACCGTGAGGCCGCGAGCTTTGAGCAGCATGCCCAGGGCGGAAGCGCAGATACCCTTGCCGAGCGAGGAGACTACCCCGCCGGTGATAAAGATGTACTTTACTCCTTCGGCCGGTTTTGAGAAAATCCTGCGAATCATCGATATTCACCTT
Organism: uncultured Gemmatimonadales bacterium; assembly: GCA_964609635.1. Taxonomy (GTDB): domain Bacteria; phylum Gemmatimonadota; class Glassbacteria; order GWA2-58-10; family GWA2-58-10; genus JAFGTO01. Next base: position 4,850 of record CAZSTM010000338.1, on the reverse strand, counting down.
GAGCTGTTTAACGATAAATTATGCATCTATTTGTTTACTGTTATTTCAAAATAGTATCCATTTAGATATTATCATCCCCGGAACTTTTACAAGAAAAATATAACCTTTAGCACCTGGGATTGCAACCAATTAAAACCAGAATTCACTCCAGTCCCAGGCGGGCCAGTTCCCGCTCGATCCGGGCGATATCCTCGGGAGTATCCACTCCGATAGAGGCGGTGCCCTCGACCCGGGCGGCCCAAATGGAAAAGCCGGCGTTGAGTGCTCTGAGCTGTTCCAGCGATTCAAGAACCTCCAGCTCGGCCCGGGGAAGCCGGCAAAGCTGCAGTAAAACAGGCCTGCGGTAGACATAAAGGCCTATGTGGATGAGAACCGCTCTCGCGGGACTCGCCTCCGGGAGTGCCTGCCTGGCGCTGTCGGTGATATAGGGAACCTGGCTGCGGGAAAAGTAGAGCGCCCGGCCGTTATCGGCCAGCGCGACCTTTACCTTGTTCGCATCGAGTGCTTCGCCGGCTGGTTCGCATTCCGGGCGGACCAGGGTGGTGATATCGGCCTGGGGGACTTTCAGCATGAGTTCCACCGCCGCATCTATGAATTCCGGCTCCAGCAGCGGCTCATCGCCCTGGATGTTGACTACGATTTCATATTGTTGCAGGCCCGCCGCCACCTCGGCCACCCGGTCGGTGCCGGAGGCGCAGGAGGCCGAGGTCATTTTCACCCTGCCGCCGAAACCTTTCACGCACCCGGCAATGCGTTCGTCATCGGTGGCCACCAGCAGTTCATCCAGGCTCCCCGCGCCCGAGGCGCATTCATAGACCCGCTGGATCATACTCTTGCCGGCAATCATGGCCAGGGGTTTGCCTGGAAACCGCTGGGAAGCGTAACGCGCCGGGATGACTCCAATGGTTTTCATTGCCTTGAAAATCCTGAAATAGAGATATTGTTCCCCCCGCAAGAGCGAGCCTGTCTTGGGCTAACGGGATGATATAAAAATGCACCTCTGCTTCAAGTTCCGACCAAAATAAAACTAACCCCCGCGACAATGCCTGTAAAGAGGTATCTGGTGCGCAAGAGGACGCAAGGGTTGACTTGTCAGGTAAGAGGGGATTAAAATATCTGGAAAATAAGAAGTGGGAATACAGGAATTGGAACTCAGAATAAAAAAGCCGGTATCCGGTATAAGAAACTAACGGACAGTCTCCTGCATGCACAGAGGTAAAAGGGAAGAAAAGTATTTAATGCTTGAATTCATAACTATATTGTGTTTTAATAATTTATTCACAAATTCGGCGAAACGGGGAGAGTTCAGGCCGTGAAAGTAATCCTGGCACAGACCGCCGGCTTCTGCAAGGGTGTTCGCCGCGCGATGAACATGGTGCTGGAGGAAAAAGAGCACCGCTCGGGACCGCTGTACACGGACGGCCCGTTGATCCACAACCCGCAGACAATCGAGATACTGGAGCGCCGTGGAGTAAAGGAGTTGGGCCCACAGGGGAGGCTCGAGCCCGGAGAGACTCTTTTCATCCGCACTCACGGCATTGCTCCGCAGCGCAGAAAGGAGCTCAGGGAGCTCGGGATCAGCTTATGCGATGCCACCTGTCCGGACGTTGCCAAAATCCAGGGGTTGATTCGCCGCAGTTGCCGGTCGGGTTACCTGGTGGTGATTGTCGGCGATGTGGGCCACGCGGAGGTAACCGGCCTGGAGGGATACGCCGAGGGCAGCGGCCGGGTGGTAAGCACTGTGGAGGAAGTCCGCCACTTGCCGCAGGCGGATAAGGTTTGCGTGGTGGCCCAGTCGACCCTGGATCCGGAGACCTACGACCGGGTGTCTGAAGCGGTGAAGGCCCGCTATGAAGAGGTTCTGGTGCTGGATACGATCTGCCGCAGCACCCAGCGCCGTCAGGAGGAAATCCAGCGACTGGCACAGTCTGCGGATGCGGTGGTGGTGGTCGGAGGCAAGAACAGCGCGAACACCTGCCGGCTGGTGGAAATCAGCAAACGCTGTAAGACCCCCACCTTTCACGTGGAAACCGCCGATGAACTGGATGCCCGGCAGATGCGACAGTACCGCACCGTGGGCGTAACCGCCGGAGCTTCCACTCCCAACTGGATTTTGATGAGTGTGGTGGACAAGCTGCACTCGATCGTGTACGAGGCCGATCCCTGGTTTCTGAGGTATCCCAAACAGGTTTTACGCTTCCTGGTCAAAACCAATATTCTGGTGGCCCTGGGCGCAGCACTGCTGTGTTACGCCAATGTCTCGCTGATGGGGCTGACTGTCGGCCCTATCCCTTATGCAGTGGCTTTCTGCTATATCCTGAGCATTCATCTGTTTACTCACCTGACCGACCAGGGGGTTTTCGAACCGGCTAGAACCACACGCTATTTCGTGCATTTTCCACAGGGCAAATTATATGTTTCACTCGCCGCCGTATCCCTGATCGGAGCATTGGTGCTGGCCTCTTTCAAGGGCGCCGCGGCCTTTTTTATCGTGCTGATCCTCAGCGGGCTGGGGATCATCTACCGTCTGGACATCCTGCCGCTGGGCCTGGTTATCGGAGGGAAGAACTTCTCACTGCGCCGGATTCCGGCCTCCAAGGACCTGTTCATGGCCTTGGGCTGGTCCGTAGTTACCATTGTTTTCCCCCTGCTGGTAAGCGGCCACTCGATTTTCAACCCGGCTTTTGCGATCACTTTCAGTTTCACTTTCACGCTGGTTATCATCCGCTCACTGTTTTTCGATGTGCGCGACCTGCAGGGAGATCAGATCGTCGGCCGGGAGACCCTGCCTATCATAATCGGCACCAAGGGTACCCAGAAACTGCTTATCACCCTGACTTGTCTTCAGGCCTTTGTCCTCATCCTGGGTTCCGCGGCAGGCTGGATCACCGGGCTGGGATACCTGATGCTGGTCCTGGTGCTTTATATCTGCATCTATCTCTTACTTTACCACCGGCGGGTGCTTTACCGCGGCACCCCGGTAGAAGTCGCAGGAGACATGCAGTTCGTCCTGGCCGGGACCCTGGCACTGATCTATCGATTTTTATTTTAAAGCCGACAGGCAGCAGTCCCTGGATTGGACTTGCGTTTACAGCCGACGGCTCCGGGCAATATTCCCGCCCTGATTTTTTCGGGGTCTCCACACTTGACAGATACTCTTTCCTGACACAATGTTAAAAGGGGATAATTTATCGATCCTGTCTTCGATCACCGGATCGATCTTGACAATAGTTCGGCTTTTGTTGAAACCCCGCCTATTTCCTGACACCCGGTCCGCTACGGAATAAGGAGAAACTGAAAATGGATATCAAGGTAAGAGATTCATCGTCAAAGGGCCGATTCAAACAGGTGGAAGAGCAGTTTCGGTCCTGGGAAGTTTCGGGAACCGCCCCTGCCAGGGCAGAGACCGGCAGAAGGATAAGTTTCGTAACCATATCTCGTCAATACGGCTGCGCGGGTTTCCGTATCGGGGATGCTCTGGCCAGGGCACTGAACGCCGAGCTCGGCGATTCCGGGCTTCAGACACACTGGACGGTCTATGACCGTAAGCTGGTGGACATGGTCTGCGAGGACCACAAGTTGAACCGCACCCTGGTCGAGACCCTCGACCAGCAGCGCAAGCACGTTTTCAGCGATTACATTACGGGGATATTCACCGGGGAGCCGTCATCGCTCCAGGTTTTCAAAAAATGCGCCGCCACGGTTTTTTCCCTGGCTTCCCGAGGTCGCGTGGTCCTGATCGGCCGGGCCTCCGCGCTGATCACCGAGAAGCTCACCGGCGGCCTGCACGTGCGCATCGTGGCGCCGCTCGACTGGAGGGTTGAGCAGGTGAGTGCCTACGAGAAGATCGATTCACCCACCAAGGCTCAGCGGTATGTGCAAAAGATGGATACCGAGCGTGGGAAGTTCGCGCGGGATTTCCTGGGAAGAAGCCTTACGGAACCCGACATTTACCACATGGTGCTCAACCAGGAAACCCTGGGAGTAGAGGGGATCGTGGAGCTCATGCTGAAAGTCTTTGCAATGGAGCGGTAGGAGCTTCCGATTTTAATTGGTTCCGGGTTGTCCGGGCTGACAGGAAGCGGCGCCTTACTTAGTGCTGTAATTCAAAAGTTCGATTACGTATTTTTTCCAGACACGCTGAACAAGACCGTTCGGGCGACCGATCGGGCGCCCGAACAGGGCGAGGCATGCCTCGCCCCTACGCTAAATTTGTGGATTGGTTTAGAAAAATACCTTACACTATTTATGAATTCATGTAGTTAGTGGGAGCTTTCGGCAGGCGGAAACTGAAACAGGAGCCCTGTTCCTGTTTGCTGGTCACCCAGATCTCACCTCCCATAGCGCAGATCAGCTGCCTGGCGATAGCCAGCCCCAGCCCGCTGCCCTTGGTATACTGATCCTCCGAAGCCCGCCTGAACTTCTCGAACACGTAGGGAAGATCGTCCTCGGCTATGCCCTTGCCGGTATCGGCCACATCCACCCGCACCATGTCCGGGGACTCATCCTTACCGCAACAGACCTCGATCCGCCCTCCCTGCTTGTTGTATTTCACCGCGTTATCCACCAGGTTGGTGATCACCCGCTCGAGCTGCACGGAATCGGCCGAGACCTGAACATTGTCGTAGTCCGTCTTGAAAGTCAGGCTCAGGTCCTTTTCCTTTATCCGGGGATTGAACATCTGCAGTATGCTCTTAAGCGTACTGTTGATATTTAGCCCGGCCAGGTTCATTTTCAGCTCGCCGGCCTCGAGCCTGGACAGGGTGAGGAAATCCTGGATCAGCCGATCCATGGTGCTGCAGCTTTTAACTATGTTGCCCAGCAGCTTATTTTGTTTTTCATTTATTTGC
>CAZSTM010000337.1:0-5159 GCA_964609635.1 uncultured Gemmatimonadales bacterium | reverse complement strand
AGAAGCTGGACCGAGGCTTACAGCCGGCATAAATAGTCCCCGGGCGGCAGCGACCATCGGTTAGCCGGTTACTTCCCTGTTAATGCAGCCCCCTTGACGAATCCGGAATGCCGGAAGGTTCGCCTTCAGATATTTTCCTTTTCCAGAATACTGCGTAACTTTTCGATACTCAGCTGGTCGGAAGTATCGACACTGGTGTATTCAAAGTCCGCATCCACTGTTTTCCCGCCGGTTTCCGCCAGGTATTTTTTTACATCCGCATAGTCGGGCAGCACCACGAAATGGTCTTTGAAACGTACGGTCTGGCTGGCCTCCTGGCGCGAGATCAGTATCTCGTCTATTTTTTCTCCCGGCCGCTTGCCGGTCACCTCGGTCTTACATCCCGGGGCCACCGCTTCCACGACCTCGGTCATTTTCATGGTGGGAGTTCTGGGTACGAATATTTCCCCTCCGCGCATATCCGTCAACCGGGCCAGCACGAAATCCACGGCCGCATCCAGAGTCAGCCAGAAACGGGTCATCAGCGGGTCGGTGATAGTTACCTTGCCGGTGCGGCTCATCCGTCGCAGGACAGGGATGACACTGCCCCGGCTGCCGATGAGGTTTCCCATGCGCACACAGGCGAAGCGGGCTTTATCCATGTAATAGTTGGCTGCGATTAAAAGCTTATCCGCGCACAGCTTGGTAGCGCCGTAATGGTTCAGCGGATTCACCGCTTTGTCCGTGCTGGTGTGGATTACACGCTGGACACCTGCAGCCTTGGCCACCTCGATTATGTTCTGGGTACCGTAGATATTGGTTTTCACGTACTCGAACGGATTGTATTCGGCCTGCGGCACCTGCTTCAGCGCGGCGGCGTGTATGATCAGGTCCACCCCTTCGACGGCGTCCAGCAGGCGGGCCTTGTCCCGGACATCGCCTATGACGAACCTGGTATTATTGTGACGGAACCGGGGCATCATCTCGAACTGCTTGGATTCATCCCTGCTGAAGATGGTCAGCTTTTTCAGCTTGTACCTCTTATAAAGGCTTTCGCAGCAGCGCTGGCCGAACGAGCCGGTGCCGCCGGTGACCAGCACGCTTTTACCGTTAAAATCCATACAACAACTCCGATCCGGCTTGAATAAGAAAAACGGTCATTTCATTTTATATTGCCTGGAATCAGGACCGTTTTACGAGATCAACCATTGAAAAAATAACTTGTGATTAGTAGGACTGCAATAATTATGCCCGTGCCAGGCTGGTATTTGGCTGTAATGATTGGAGCAGGCGAAGACTTCGAACATTTTCGGAAAGCATGGCTCGCACACCGGAGGATCGAGCTGAAACACGGGTGGTTTTCTGCCTGAAGGGCGGATTTCAGGGGAACATTGAGACTTGACTGCCGACCCTGCCTGCCATATGTTCCTTCTGATGCTCAAAGATCGGGCAAATCTGTTTACAGGAGCCTTGTTAAATTTCAACAATTTAACTTTTTAAAGGAGCTATCTGATGGATCGTTTTTGGAAGATGGCGGTGGTTCTGGCGGTTTTTCTTATTCCGCCCGTGGCGGCCAGGGCTGAATCGGGTGATCTTAAACTTCTCGATTGGAGGCCCAGAAGCCAGCTTGTGGTCAAGGAGACAAGGGTATTGAGACCCAGATTCCCGGTAATCGACTTCCACAATCATCTGGGCCTCTGGGGCGGGCTGGACAGCACCCGGAAATATTTGGAGGAAATGGACAAGGCCGGAGTCTGGAAATGTGTCAGTCTGGACGGCTTCCGCAAATCCGAGTTTTTCAAGTCGTACGGCATCACTGGGGATGATTTCTACAAAAGACACCTGCTTGTCTCTCAGAGCGTATCGAAGGAGCGCTTTATAGTTTTTTACGTTCCGTATTATAGCGGGATCGATGAGCCGGATTTCGGCGCCAGGGAGGCAAAGAGGCTGGAGGAAGCGGTAAGAATGGGCGTGCGCGGACTTAAGATCCACAAGCAACTCGGGCTGAATTTACGGGATAAAAGCGGCAAAGTGGTTGCCGTGGATGATCCCCGATTTGACCCGCTCTGGGCCAAATGCGGGGAACTGGGCATTCCGGTGATGATCCATGTCTCGGATCCCAAAGCCTTTTTCACCCCGGTGGACCGGTTCAACGAGCGCTACGATGAGCTGGGAGACCATCCCGACTGGGCTTTCCATGGGGAGGAATTCCCCTCGAAAGAGGAGATACTGGCACAGCGCAACCGGATGTTCGCCAGGCACCCGGAGACTGTATTTGTCGGGGCCCACGTGGGCACTCTCCCGGAAGAGCTCCACCAGGTTGGGATGTGGCTCGACTGTTACCCGAACTTTTACGTGGGAATCAGCGCCCGTATCAGTGATCTGGGTCGTCAGCCCTATACCGCACGCAAGTTTATGATCAAATACCAGGACCGGATCCTTTTCGGCACGGATACGCCCCCCAACGCCGAGGCCTATCGTATCTATTACCGTTTTTTGGAGACCGATGACGAGTATTTCGATCCCTCGGGAGGGCATCACCTGCAGGCGCGCTGGATGATATACGGCCTGCACCTGCCGGATGAGGTTCTGGAGAAGATTTACAACAAGAACGCGCTTAAAATCCTGGGAATGTTTAAAGGGATTGGAAAAAAGTAGAAATGCCTTCCGTAAGCCGTGAATGAGCGCAGAGATGGTCCTCATTAATAAAACACCGGTTGGAGGTCAGGATGCTGAAATTTTGCTGGTTTTTTATCCTGTTTGCCTTGGGTTTCGGCAGGTGTGCTCTGGCGGCGGATGAGGAGAGCGAACTTGCCGAAGCGATGATGAAACAACTGGTCGGGTTCGCCGCTATCGCTCTGGAGGAGCGAGATCCGGATAATCCGGGAATCTGCTATGCCAAGAGACCCGACGAACACAACCAGACGCCCTGCTACCCGCTGGCTTACCTTTATAAGACCCCCCACAAACTCAATCCGTATTACGGTAAAAAAGAGGTTCGAGATGTGGCTGTGGCAATCTGCGATCATATTGCCGAGATCGAGAGCACCCTGGAATGGCCGCTGTACAACCTTTGCCAGGTCTACGAGCTGCTCGAGGATGAGTTGGACAACCGGCGAAAGAAGCGCTGGCAAGACTACGCGGAAGTTTATGCGGGCACCAGGGGAGTGCGGCCCTATTTCTATACTTCCTTCAACCATGAGGCCTGGAACGCCCTGGCGGTTTTAAGGGCCGGGCAGGTGTTCGGACGCACTGACTGGGAAGAGCAGGGTCGGCGGCTGATGCACCAGCTGCTCAAAGTTCAGACCGACCTGGGTTATTTCGATGAGGGTCCGCATCACGGCCCCTCGATGAAGTACAACCAGACTCAACTGGCACCGATGCTGCTTTTCGCCGATTACGCCGATGATGGTAAAGTACTGGCGGCCGGCAAAAAGCTGGCCGATTTCATGATACGCTACTCCTTTCCGGACGGCTCCCCGATGGCTGCTTTCGACGGCCGCCAGAGCTGGTCGCTGGGCTATTATGGATCCCTGTGCTACGGACTGGACCGCTGGCCGACCGGTAAAGAGCATAACCGCAGGCTCTACCGCACCCGGAAAAAATGGGGCTTCCTCGATCCGCAGGACAAACACTATAACCTCTCGGACTGGTATGCTTATTTCGGCTACGGATTTCTGCTCGATGAATACCTCTCCCTGAGGCCGGAGGCGCCCTCGGCGCCCCTGCCGCAGGATTCAGACGGTTACCTGATGGTGGAATCCGGGCCCTCTTTTGACGGGGGAGCGGCACGAAACCACGACTGGATTGTCGCGCTTTCGGCTGTCAACTCCGATATCCCCAGGGTGGCCCAGAGTGTTTACCGCCTGGAGAGACAGTCCCGCCTGGACCTCTGGCACGAAAAAACCGGCCTGGTCATCGGGGGCGGCCATAATATGCGGGAAACCGATTTTCCGCTGGCCAATTTCGTGCTGCTGACCGGCTACCGGGAGGTGGCCTGTGATTTCGGACGGCTCTCGGGCGGAGACTATCACGACAAGCGCGCGGTTTACATTCCAAGAAGCCTTACCACCTCGATTACCCCGCAGGAACAGGTACTGCGCGAAGCATTCGGCCAGGGAGACCTTTCCTTGGTGGTGCGCCCGCTTGATAATAAGCACCTGGCACTGGCCTTCGAGTACGATGTGTTCACCACCCGGGAAATATTCGTGCAGCTTCCGCTGATTGTCTTTTACAACAGCTCTGTGCTGGTGGACGGCGAACCGTTCGAGGACTCGGCTCCTCACCAGGTAAAGAATGAAGTACGGATTTCCAACCCCACCATGGGCTCGACCGTCCGGCTCAGGATACCGGCAGGCCTGCCGGCAAAACTGAACCCCGGTGTGCCGCCCTTGCGCTGGTACGGCGGCGAACACGGCCCGCAGAGATACGAGCCGTATTATAAAATCTTCTTGCTGTCTGTAAGGGTGGATGCCACGGACGGCAAGGGCTCAGGAGAGTTCATGGTCGAGATTATGGATTGATTTATCTTACAGGTAACCACGGAGGTTCTGCATGTTTATCCGATGCATCCTGACGGCTTTTCTGGCTCTTTCCACAGCGGGACTATTGTCCGGAAACCAGAAACCGGATATCGAGCTCAAGGTGGTGGATGCCCTTGACCTGCCGTGCCCGGTCGGCTCCCTGGTGGAGCTCGAGGACCCCGGAATCGCCTTGTCCCTGGGAGAGATTGAATCGATGGCCCTGCTGTTTAGCTCCCAGGTGGCGGTTGAAAACACCGGAATCGAGATTCAAGGCCTGCCTGCCGGAGTGGAGGTCGAAAAGCGGCTGGTTATGCCCTACCGCCGTCGCCTGAGAGGCAGCAGGGAAATTACCTGCCCCTATTTTCTGGAAGACATTAAAACGGTAAGTGCGGCCGGATCGGGAGAGATAGTCTACTATTTGACTTTCAGGGCCACAGAGAATGCCTCGCCCGGCACTTACGATCTGACAATAAATGTTGCCGGGGCCTCGGTGGAGGCTAAGCTCACGGTTCACCCATACTTTCTGCGCCGCGACCCCGAGGAGTTTTTCTTCGGGGCTTTTTGCGGCGGCGAGGATATAAATATTACCCCCGCGCACCTGGCCGACCTTAAGGCCAGGGGTTTCGATGCGCTGCAGTTCTTCTGGAACGGTCTGAG
>CAZSTM010000336.1:0-5162 GCA_964609635.1 uncultured Gemmatimonadales bacterium | reverse complement strand
GGGATGTTTGCTTAGCTTGCCAGTTTATAAGAGTAAGGTTATATTTTGCGAACATCAGGCAGGCTGCATGTGTAAGAATAATGATAACTATCAAGAAGAATGGATGAAAATATAGCTATGCCGATGTCTGATAACCATAGGACAATGATGAAATTGACACACAAGCTGACTCTGGCCTTCGCGCTTTTCACCCTTATTCTAGGCGCCCGGAGCCTATGTTCCGAGGTGCCGGACAGCCTGACCGGCAGCGATCTGGCTGAATACGCCGCCCGGGCGGTTGAGCACAAGAACTGGGAAGTGGCTGCAGAGGCTGTGGAAAAATGGCTCAAAACCGGGAAAGAAACCCCGGAGATGATGGTTTATCTGGGAACGGCCCGGTTGCATATAGGCAAGGAAAAGGATGCAGAGAAAGCGTTCAAGGGCGCACTCGGTCTCGATAAAACAAATACCGGCGCGCTCGAGGGCTTGCTCGAGGTTTATCTTGTGAGGAACAAAGAAAAGGAGATGCTCAAGATTCTCGAGCGCTACGGGAAGGTGGAACCGGACAGTGCAAAAGTGCGTTACTATCGGGCGCTGGCGGCCGACCGCTTCGAGCTTGATGAGTACGGTGAGGCTTATTTCTGGGATACCCTGGAGGATATCGTTCGCAGCGATTCTGCCAATTACCGAGTCCTGAATGTCCTGTGTGATGCCTATATCGAGGATAGATTTTGCGAGCGGGGCATTCTTTTCCTGACCGAATTGCTGAACAGCGGCGGCGAACGCTCCGAAGTACTTTTCCAGCTGGCGCGAGTTTACACCCATACCGGGGATAAGGAACTGGCCCGGGAGATGTTTTCCAAGATCGAGGACTCCGGTATCGAGGGCCTGACCCCCCGTCAGCGTTTCCTGATGGCCAGGGAGCTTTTCCGCCTGGAAGTGCCGACCACAGGATGCGAGGCTTATTTCAGCGCGGCCAGAGAAATGGATGACGATCTTGCGCAGGAAGCTTTCGGTGACCTGCGTGATATCACCAAAAGCGATGAAAAAAGAGAATTCAAGCTGACTCCTTCCGGGAAAAAGGGAATTTTCCTGATCTCTTTCTGGGGCAGAAAGGATCCCACCCCGACCACCCTGAAAAACGAACGGCTGGTGGAGCATTATCACCGGATGGATGAAGTGCGAACTAAATATTATTCTCCGCTTAAACCGGGATATGACGAGCGGGGCAGGGTTTATATCAAGCATGGCGAGCCGGATCAGAAAACTCACTATTCCGGCAACTGGGCGGTGCGGGAAAACGAGTCCTGGCTTTACAGCAAGAACAGATCGAACCCGCTTATCTACCACTTCGTCGAAGTAAACAACTACTATCGCATGGTCTATCGTCTCCAGGAGGCCTTGATCCCCGATATGCAGAGCGAGATCAGCATGGGCGCGCGCAATATCGAGGCTCTCTTTCGCTCACGGGCCGAGATCCATCCCAAGTACGACCAGTTGGCCAATGAGATTACCAGAATCCAGGGCAGTTACGAGGATGCCCGTTACGGCTACATGATGGACCTGTTCACGGATGAGGAAATGCTCACCGAGCGGGGGTTCATAGAGGGCGAGGTCACCGAGACCTTCGAGTACGAATACGAAGAAGACCCCATGAATTTCTACTACTCTCCGGTAACTCTCAAAGGCCCGGATTCATTGAGTGCGCTCGGTGTTTTCTTCGGCCTGCCCACCAGCCAGGTCAAGGTACCGGATCCTTTCGGCACGGTAGAGATACCGGTGGAAGTGGAAGTGGTGATTTACGACTCCTGGTGGCAGGAAGTTACGCGCCTGGGTCAGATCAAGACCTATCGCATCCCCAACTTCATCTCTGCCCAGGAAAACCTGATTCCGGACCTGCTTTTCTGTACCCTTAACCCCGGCTATTACCACCTGGCCGTGAGAATGAAACAGACAAATCCCAACCTGATGCAGATCTACAAGAGCAACTATTTCGTCTCCTCGTACCGTAATCCGGACAGTCTTTATGTCAGCGACCTGATTCTGGCTGCGGATATTGTCGAGGATGACCGCCCAGGCAAGTACAATTTCCGTGGACACCGGATAACTCCCATGCCGAACAGCTCTTTCAAATCGGGCCAGCCGGTGTACGTTTATTACGAGCTTTACAACCTGAAACCGGATGATCAGGACCGTAAGATATTCAAGGTGGAATACCTGATCAGCTCCTCGGGCGGGTCTCTGTCTCTGGCCAGGAAAATTATCTCCACCCTGGGCAGGTTTATCGGGGTGCGAAACGAGGTCGGTCGGGTGGTTACCACTTTCGAGCGGGAAATCACCAGCCCCGGAAGAATAGATCCTGTTTATCTATCGATAGATCCCACCGGTTACACCCCGGGAACTTATAACCTGATGATAAGCGTGCAGGACTCGCTCGGCGGCCAATCAGCGACTAATGATGTCACTTTTATGATCTCGGATTAATGCCGCGAAAGAACTCTTGTTAACGGAAACGGAACATTCTGCTAGCAGCGAAAGGAGCGGGAAGCGCCAAAGGAAAATGGAAGCGATAACATCTCATACAGTGATTATAGACAGTAATGAGGAGATGTTTTTGAAAACTCTGGCCGCAATCAGGTAGAGCAGGACAAAGATGGAGATAGTTACCAGCAGGTTAACAGCATTGTGAAAGTGGTAAAACAGGTTGTTTTTCAATTGTTCGTCCATGTATTAAGCCCCACCTGAAGGGCCGGTCCCGGCCGATGGTATAATTCCTGCATTAATTTTTTAAATGTTTCAGTGGTTTATGCCGGTTAATAATACCGCTAAAATAAAAAACTTGACAAGAAATGATAAAAGTGTTATCTTAATGCAACTTTTTTAAAAAAAAGATAGCTGAAAAGGCTTCCTTAAAAAATTATTAGCCGTTTTTTGAAATTATTACCACAGGAGATAATATAGCACTCTGCTAGGGAAAAATCAACTATTAGGTAATTTCGGTTTTGAGGTCGAAAACATCTGTCGGGTTTTGATGGTAAGCAGGTCGGTTTCAGGTTAAGTCTTTCTTAAGGGTCTGAGAGAATCCCGAGAAACGATTTCACATCTCAATGAAAACGGCTGAAACAGATGTTACGACCTTGTGTTATATATGAGTCCGGTTGTGACTATTAGGTTTTGAAACTCAGCCTATCAGGCAGGAGAGAGATAAATCATGAGTAGCAAGATATTTTGGTTTTTCACCAATCTGAAAACCAGAGCTTTTCTGATGAAGAAACGTATACGCGGCAATGGGATTAAACGCCTGTTGAGCCGTCTGTCCAATCTGGTTTTCGCTTTCATAGTCCTGGCGTGCTCGGCTGCCGTGGTCCATGGAGTGTTTCAATTGTCGATTCCGGTCTCGCTGGATACCAAAATTCTGACCGGCGAGATTATCAGCGAAAATGAAATCGCCGTGATAGCCGAAGCAAAGCGGATGCGTATGGCTGCCCTGAAGCAGGAAGAGCGCATCCTTCTGGAACGTAAGATAGAGCATTACGCGGCCAGATTTTCTATAGCTCCCGGCCTGGCCATGCTGATTCACGATATCAGTGTAGATGAGGGACTGGAGCCCGAGCTTGTTTTCAACATTATCTGGCAAGAGAGCAGGTTCAAAGCCACTGCCATCGGCAAGGCGGGGGAGATCGGCCTGATGCAGCTCAAGTACGGGACCGCTCGTTCCATCGATCCCGGGGTTACTCGCAAGAAACTCTTTGACCCGGCCTACAACATCCGCATCGGTATCAAGCACCTCAAGGATCATCTGCATTTCTACCGCGGTGATACCAGACTGGCGCTGCTGGCTTACAACCGGGGCCGGGGCAGAATAAACCGCCTGTTGGACAGCGGTGTCAATCCGGCCAACGGCTATGCGGCCCGCATTCTGGGCAGTAACCTGTAGCCTTACCGATCGATCCCTATGGAAAAAAGCTTGATCGCCCGTTCTCCGGAACTGGAGAGCGGGCTTTTTTAGTCCATACCTCGCCTGTCGGCAAGAATATATCCTCAACGCCGGCGGAGCGGACTTTCAATTATTCGGTTCCAGGGGATTTGAAAAGAGAAACGGCACAGTAGTGGTAACCCAGTATCCGATTCTCCAGCAGATGGGAGTCGAGAGGTTGTGGCCGGTGATCTTGTTCTGTGGAAAGCCGGTCTCGGCTATGAAGACAACCATCGAGACAATCAGCAACCCTTTGGAAAAGCCCAGAACACCGCCGGCGAGACGGCTGAGCAACTTGTTTTCGGCCTCTCCCATGCTTTTATCAAGCATCCAGCCCATTATTTTTATCGCCAGCCAGACCACGATAAAAACCGTGCTGTAACCGACGGCCTCGCATATCAGCGGCAGGCTGAACACGCTCTCCAACCGTTCGGAGACCAGGACATAAAAGTTGGAAGCCGCCGCCAGGCCGGCAAACAGGGCCAGCAGGCCGAAACCCTCGCGCAGAAAGCCTCTCCAGAGGCCTTTGAGGATAAGAAAAATGCAAAAAATAGCGATTATAAAGTCGACTACAGTCATCTATGGCCGGGTTCCTACTGGTAGCAAAAGAGAAGAAAAACGGCTAACTGATACGATGCCAGCATATTAACCGCCAGTATTGACATTGTCAACAATTAACCATATTATTAATTGGACTTCTTGCGGATAAACGCTTTTTTTCTTAAAAACAACTGGAGCAACTCAAGGGGGCGACACGGTTTCGACGGGGATATAGGCTGGATCTGACAGCATGCCGAGGACCCATGCCTCGTTAAAAAAAGGGAAAAACCAATAATTGCCAACGATAACTTGGCTCTGGCCGCCTAAATAAAGGCAGCCACGTCCGGTGCATGGTCCCCGCCCGTGGAACAGTACCGGGCGACGATAAAACGGGCTGGCTGTCCGGGAAGCCGGAACCCGGGCAGCGAGATAGTCTCCGGCTGGCGATGACGGCATACTTGTCGGTCTAAGGAACCGTCACGCGAGAGAAATAATAACCGACTAAGCATGTAGCGGTCATCTCCGGTGTATCTTCGGACGTGGGTTCGATTCCCACCGCCTCCACCAATTTTTACCTTGTTTCGAAAAGGCCCGTCCGGTTCACGGCAGGGCCTTTTTTGTGCATTTTAAAGGTTGAAGATGTTGGGCGCTCCACCCCGGTGCCGTT
>CAZSTM010000335.1:0-5163 GCA_964609635.1 uncultured Gemmatimonadales bacterium | reverse complement strand
CGATGGAACAGATAAACAAATCCATAAAAGATGGAGTGATGGAAAACCACTTGATTGACGAAGCCATCGACTACACTGTGGCCATGAACAGTACCATCCATCTGCTGGGGCTGGTCTCGAACAACCAGGAACACAGCCATATCGTGCATCTCTATGCCATCCTGCGCCGGATAATCCAGCGCGGCGGTCACCGGGTTCGCATTCATTATTTCTCCGACGGCCGCGGAACTCCGCCTTTCTCCGCTCCACGCTTCCTTGAAGACCTCACCATCAACGCCGAGGAGATGATCGGCGATAAACCGGTGGATTTCAAGATCGCCACCATCGGCGGCCGCGATATCACCATGAACCGCAGCGCCGACTCCTGGTTCAAGACCGAGAACACCTACCGGGCGATTATCGAGGGCCAGGGGCCCAGAATGGCCACTGCGGAGGATGCGCTCAAAGCGACCTACGACAAAGGCCTGACCGACCAGTATGTCACCCCGACCGTACTCGGCGATTACGAGGGAGTGGATAACCGCGATCTGATCATCCACTGGAACTTCCGCAAGGACCGCGGGGAGTTCCTGATGCGCATGCTGGTCGACCCGGTCACCGATCTTAGCGAAATGCTGAAAAACTCTTCGGATGAGACTTATCAAGATCTCGAGCGCTTCGAACGCTGGAAGAACCGCCCGAACCTGCATTATGACACCCTGCACTTTGTAGGGCTGGTGGAATACTACCGCGGGATGAACTGCCCGGTGGCCTTTCGCGAGCCGGTCCAGGATATCAGCCTGGGCAGGGTGCTCGCCCAGCACGGCTTCCACCAGTGGCGCATGAGCGGGGTGGACAAGGCCAAGGCGGTGCTGCTGCTCTCGGGCAACAAAGTGGGCGACCCCCTGAAAGGGGAGGAGCGCATTACCGTGCCCCTGCCGGACCAGGTACGCAGCTACATCAAAGAGTACGACAGTCACAAGGGTGAAAAAGGCTTCAAGCTGGAGCCCTATGCGAAATACCCGAAGTTGGAGATCGAAAACCTCACCGAAAAGGTGGTGGAAATTATCGAGAAAGGAGACTCGAAGACCGTGGTCCTGGTCAACCTCTGCAACCCGGATATGGTCGGACACACCGGGGATGTAAGCGCCGGCATCCAGGCCATGATGGCCGTGGACAAGGCATTGGAGCGAATCCTGACCGCGCTGCGGGCCAAGGGCGGTTTCGGAATAGTTACCGCCGATCACGGCAACA
The DNA here is from genome assembly GCA_964609635.1 of uncultured Gemmatimonadales bacterium. Lineage (GTDB taxonomy): Bacteria > Gemmatimonadota > Glassbacteria > GWA2-58-10 > GWA2-58-10 > JAFGTO01. The sequence goes on along the minus strand of CAZSTM010000335.1, from coordinate 3,930 downwards.
TCGAGGAGATGATCACCGAGGACGAGGAAACCAACACCTTTCATACAGGGAACAAGGTACCGTTTTTTCTGGTCGGACCGCCGAAACTGAAACTGCGCAGCGACGGCACCCTCAGTGATGTGGCACCGACATTTCTCCGCCTGCTTTTCACAAAAGAACTGGATGAGGTGAAAAAAGGAATGAAAGGGAGGGTACTTTTCTCGAACGGCGACTGAAAAGTCGTTTAAAACCGACGGTGCTGCCGGAGCTCACAACAACATCTTTCTACCCTGACCCACGCTTCCTCACTTTTTAGGATCACTCCACCGGCAAAGGCACCATCATAATATATATAGTCGGAAAAGCATGCGGTATGGGTGATACAGGCGCGTGAGTGTGTCAATGCCGGCTGTTGAGGTGGTCGCTTTCAATGTGGCCGTCCAGAAGTCGGACCACGCGACTGGCATGGTCAGCTATGTATTCCTCGTGGGTAACCAGTATGATCGTGTTGCCTTGATCATGGATCTCTCTGAACAACTGCATGATTTCCTCGCCGGTCTTGGAGTCGAGGTTGCCGGTGGGCTCATCGGCCAGGATGATTGAGGGCCGGTTGACCAGAGCGCGAGCGATTGCCACGCGCTGGCGCTGCCCGCCCGAAAGCTCGTTCGGCCGGTGATCGAGACGGTTTCCCAAACCCACCTGCGTGAGGGCCTCGGCCGCGATTCTCCTGCGCTCTTCCGGTGGAATGCCGCTATAGATCATGGGTAGGGCGACATTGGTGGTAGCGTCGGCCCTGGGCAGCAGGTTGAATGTCTGGAACACGAAACCGATCTTGCGGTTGCGTATTTCGGCCAGGCTGTCGTCACTGAGCTCACTTACCCGCTCGCCGTCGAAGTAATGCGCGCCGCCGGTGGGAGTGTCCAGGCAGCCCAGGATATTCATCAGGGTGGATTTGCCCGACCCGGAGGGACCCATTACCGCAAGGTATTCGTTTTCCTTGATATGCAGGTCGATACTCTGCAAGGCCGGGACTTCGATATTGCCCAACCTATAAGTCTTGGTTATGTTCTGCAGTTCGATCATCATTCAGGCTCATCCTTCCCGTTCGAAAGTCAGCCGTTGTCTTCAACCAGGCTGCGATCCCTCTCCCAGTCGTAAAGGGTATTTCGCTTCAAGTCTGCCACGGCGAGCTGGTAGTTGATATAGGCCTCCAGAAAGTACTGTCTGGCCTGGGTCAGCCTTTCGCGGTCCAGGGCCAGTTCCTGGCTGGTTATATCACCGTTTTCGAAACGCGACTGGCTGATCTCGTACCCGCGCAGGGCCACTTCCTCCGTGCGCTTGAGTACATCCAGGCGATTCAGTGTTTCCCTGACCCTGGTAATGACAGCCCTTATCTGCTGGGTAACCTGGCGACGAGTCTCCTTTTCGGTCAGCTCGCTCCGATCCAGAAAGGCCCGGGCCGCGGCGACTTCGGCCCGGTTGACTCCCGAATCCCAGATCGGCACTGACAGGGTAAAGGTGATACCGCGGTTCCTTGGCCTCTGCTTTAGGTCCTCAACGCTCGATTTGAACAGCTCAGATACGCTGCTGCCGTATTCCAGGAAGGGATCGCTGATACCTGTCAAGTCGTAATACACTCTCACATCGCCCCGGATTGCCGAACGGGCGTCGGTCTCCTTGAGTGTGATTTCGGCCAGGCGCCGGCTAATCTCCCGCTCACGAATTTCGGCACGATGCCTCAGGCCGTGCTCAACAGCTTTCTGCTCGTTCACGGTGATCGAACTGATAGTAAAATCGGTCCGCACGGCCACCACCTCGTCGAACGGCAAACCGACCGTGATCTTGAACCTGTCCTGGGCCAGCGCCAGATCACCCTCTGCTGTGAGCAGCCGATTGCGGCTCTGGGCCAGGTCCACCTCCATCTGGAGCGCCTCCACCTCCGGAATCAAGCCGGCGTCGAACTTTCTCCGAGCAAGGTCGTAGGCATCCTCCTGCTGTTTAACCTCTTCCTGCGCTATTTCCAGTCGACGGGTCGAGCTGTAAAGATCGAAAAACGCCTCGGTGACCTGGTAGACTACGTCCAGCTCGGTCCTTTTATACTCCCGCTGGGCCTGTTCATGTTCCAGGTTGGCTCGTTCCATGCCCAGTTTTAGCGTATTCGGCACAAAAATCGGCTGGTTGAACTCCAGGCGCAGGGAGGTGTAGAACCGCTTGGCCTTTTCGGTGATATCGAGCTGGTCCTTAAAAACCGATTCACGTATCTGGTAAATGTTGGTACTCAGCCGGATGTTTCCGTTTGTTGGCAGCGGCTGGGTGATTGACAGCCGGTTCTGCCAGCGCAGGCTGCCGACAGTATTGTAGAACGGCACCTCGTCCGGGAGACGAAACGACTGCACGTCTTCCTGAAAATCAGGGGCGTCCAGCCGCATACTTATCTGTGTCCTGAACTGGCCCTTCTGGGCCTTGACATTCTGTTCGGACTGGATCAGCCTCAGACGCACTACTCTGGCCTCGTAACTCTTTTCCAAAGCAAGCTCGATTGCGTTATTCAAGGTCAGGGTGACCGGCTTTTCCTCCTGGGCTGTCAACGGAGGAGTAAAAAGTCCAATAAACAGGAGCAGGAACGCGGCTGGAATCATAATCCTCATTTTGACCTCTCATCGTTATTTTCTCTTATTTTTTATGCGCGGTTCTTATTGTAAGCACATATCACAGGGCCGGGATTCCGGACAGACTTCACTCACTCATAGCGCAGGGCTTCTATCGGGTCGATTTCCGCGGCGCGCCGGGCTGGAAACGTACCCGAGGCCACTCCTACCCCACCTGAAACGAAGAAAGCCAGCAGTACATGCAGCGGGGAAACCACGGAACTGAATTCGCCTATATTTCCCACCACCTTCGATATCCCGATTCCAAGGGTAATCCCGATTGCACCACCCACCAGGCTCAGGCCCACCGCCTCCAGCAGGAACTGGATCAGAATGTCCTTGCGCTTGGCCCCCATGGCGCGCCGAATGCCGATCTCACGGGTTCTCTCGAGCACGGTGGCCAGCATGATATTCATGATCCCGATCCCTCCCACCAACAGCGAGATAGCGGCAATCGAGCCCAGCACCAGGTTGTAGATCCGCCGTTCTTTCTCCTCCTGCTTGAGCAGCTCATAAGGGATTACGATATCAAAGTCCTTGTTGCCGTAATGACGACGTTCGAGCACGCGCCGGATCACCGCTCCGGTAGCCACGAGCTGGTCGGAATCCCTGACTTTTATCGTTATCTGATCGATCTGGCTGGCAAGCTGGTTTTCCTTGTCGAATCGGCGCAGGAAGGATGACAGGGGTATATAGACATCCTGGTTCAGGTTGCGCGCGGCAAGCTCGCCCACTGTTTCGGTATACAAAGACCGGCTGCCCATCACCCCGATCACCTCGAACCACTGGTCATCAAGCTTGACACTCTTGCCCAGCGGGTCCGCGGTGCGGAAAAGGCCGCGGGCGATCTCCGCACCCAGCAGGCAGAACCGGAGCTCCCTGTTGTAGTGCTCCTGATTGATCGAAAAGCCGCTTTCGAGCTCGTAGTTGAGGATTTGGAGCATATCCGGAGTGATCCCCACTACAGTCGCTTTTGCCGTCCTGTCCTCGAAATGCGCTTCGACCTCGACCTCGGCCTGCGGGGCCACGACCTCCACGGTAGGAATGATCTCCCAGATCGCTTCGGCATCCGCCAGAGACAGGCCGCGGGAAAACTTGGCTCGGACTTCCTCGAGTTCCTCTTCGCTGAGCGCCCGCTCGCGGACAATGATATTGTTCACTCCCAGCACCTTGAACTTTTCCAGGGCTTCCCGCTTGGCGCCCTCTCCGATCGAAAGCATGGCAATCACCGAGGCCACTCCAAGAATTATTCCGAGCATGGTCAGGAAAGAACGGAGCTTATGGTCGGTCAAGCCTTCCAGTC
>CAZSTM010000334.1:0-5164 GCA_964609635.1 uncultured Gemmatimonadales bacterium | reverse complement strand
AAAAATGACCCCATTATTATCTGTATTCAGTCTTGATTTTCAAGACAGTCGCTACGCGCTCTTTCAGCGTGTCTGAAAAAAATAAGTAATCGTATTTTTGGGGAATATCAAAAATTCTATTGGTCTAAAATGGAAATAAGAGATGCTTCTCCCTCAATTCATACCAGGAAGAAGATTTTTTTTGCCGAAAAATCTCGCAATCGGTCTATTATGGCGAATAGGTAGTAAAGCGTAGGGGCGAGCCATGCCTCGCCCTAGTCGGGAAATCCCCCTCGGTCCCTTTCGGGCACGGCACGCCTTGCCCTTACGGGTTTTGGATGGGGAGGGTCGGGCACTCTGTAAGCTTGGCCGCTCCGGGCGGACACATGGGTCCGCCCCTACGACATAATATAGGGAATCCACATCAGGGCGGGTCTAAGAGCGGCCCCTACAGGGCCTGTATTGCTGTGGCCGGGATGGGCTTCTGACTCCTGACTCCTGAACCGGAGCGAAGCGGAGATTCGCGCGCTCTTGTGCGCGTCATTCTGTCTTCCTATCAGTTGCTGGCCCGGCGGACATCAGGCACCCTGATCGCCGGGTTGGCGCGCAGGTAGGTGCCGAAAGTGAACTCGAACCTGCCGCCCGGCAGGGTGATCAGGCTCAAGCTTGCCTGCCAGCAGTGGAGGTCCCGGTTGAGGATGAAGGTCTGGCCCTGAAGACCCCGGTCGGAGAAATTGTAGCTGCTGGAGTAGACCAGGTGCCAGTTGTCGGTGGGATTGAAAGTGAACGACCAGCGCAGGCTCTGGCTGGCCCTTTCGGCGTCCCTTCGGCGGTTGAGATTGTGGCTGAGGTTTATCGACCAGGGCATGGCACGGCCGTAAGCCATGTCGCGCTGCATGTCGTACCTTTGCATCGAGCCATCGAAAGCGCTGCCGATGGTGTTGGGATAGCGCAGGCTTTCCAGGTAGGCCTCCTCTTCCAGCTCGGCGGTGTTCGGCTGATCTTCCTTGCCCCGGTAAGTGCCGCGTAAGGTGATCGTGGTGCTCAACCGGTTCATGTACGGCTTGAATATCTCTTCTGCACCGGGCTCGACCAGCTGGTGGTTCATCGAAAGCTGCAGGTTGAAAAAAGAGGCGGGCGTGCTGGTGAGCGTGGTGGACAGGTCCCCCCAGCCGAGGGTGTCGCGCTTGGCGGCCCGGGTAAAATCGTAAGCCACCGAGTTGCGCAGGCTGAAAAGTTTCCCGTTTTTCTCTCGCGGCTCGCCCCCGGCACTGTCGCCTGCAGCCTGCTTGCGGGCTGATTCATAATACTTGTAATCGACGTCGTTGGAGACAGTAAAATCGAGCTTGTTAGTTTTGCGGCCCCTTTTGTCGCTGGTCAAATCCGGCTGGAAGGTGTAGGTCAGCCGGGGACGGACAGTGTGCCGCCAGCGGAAGACGGGTCCCAGGCGGGGCGCATCGAAAATACCGAAAAGCTGGGTGGAAGTCGAGGTGGACAGATTCACCATCTGCTCGCGAGAAAACTTCTCGCCCTCGGCCCGGTTGTCGTGGAGCAACTCGGTGGAGTAACGCAAGGAAGGGTTGAATTTCAGCCAGCCGTAGAGGGTCTGGGGACTGGCCAGCTCGAAACGGGTGTTCGAGCGGTGCACTACCTCTGTCGGCTCATTTTGGCTCGAGTTGCGGGTGTTCGAATAATCGGTGGAAAAACCATAGGTCAGGTTATAGAGCCAGCCCGGAGTGAGAATTCCGGCACGGCGGGGTACGGCCCTGGAGCGGCTGTCAAACAGGTTACGGCGGTTCAGGCTGAAAGAAACCGAAGGCAGGTTCACCCGGGTACGGGCGCTTTCCTCCTGGAGGAACATCTCATGCCGCAGGCTGGAGGTGAAAGAGCCCCAGGAGGGCCGCCAGCTGAAACTGGCGGTCGATCGCAGGCTTTGCCGCAGCATGTCCTGGCGGTCGAACGAGGTGTTGCGCAGCAGGCTGCGGGTGCTGGTGTAGTTGACATCGGCGATCAGGCGGCCGCGCTCGGCGATTGTCTGGTTGTGGCGACCGAAAAGGCTGTAGGCTGTGGAATGGTTGACCCTGTCTTTGACCAGGCGAATGTCGAAATTACCGTCGTAGTCGTACCTTTTACGGTAGCGGGTGCGGCCGCGCAAGGTGGTCTGAGTGCTGGTACGTATATCCACCGCTCCGAGGAAATCCAGGTGATCGCCGGGCGCCCAGAAATAGCCGAGATTGCCGATTGTCCGCCCGGTAGTGCGGTCGCGCATCACACTGTTCAACCCGATCCTCGGCTGCAGAAAGCCGGAAACGCGGTTGCCCCGGGTTACCGGAAAAAAAACGAACGGCAGGGCGAATACCGGCACTCCGCCGACCTTGAGGATAACCGGAGCGGCAAAAACCCGCTTGTTGCGGATTACTTTTATCCTGGGGCTTTCGAAATAGTAGTGTTTCTCTTTTTCGAGGTCGCACGAGCTGAAACGGTTGCCGCGGCCGAAAACGCTGTCTTTGCCCACCTTGCTTAAATGCTCGCTCTCCAGGTCCCATTCCCCGAACGCGGTCCGGCCCTCATCGATCACTCCGCGGTCCCGGTTCAGGTTGTAGCGCATCAGGCTCCCGGTGATTTTTTCACCGCCCTCGGTGAGCTCGGGGGACCCGCTGACAAAAACCTCTCCGGTGGCCTGGTTGAAAGCGATCATCGTATCCGCGGTAACCAGGCGGCTGCCGCTTTTCACCTCGGCCTGGCCCTGAATCAGCACCACACTACGGCGTGGTAAAAAAGTAAAAGACTCCCCGGAATAGACCAGAGTACCGTCGGTCACCGGCCCACGTCCCAGGAGGCTTTTCATGACCGAGTCCGGCTCGGGGACTTTCATCGAGGGAGTCTTCAAGCCGGCGCTGTCTGCACAAGCCGCTGCTGCCGAATCACCGGCCGCCTGCGCGGCTGCAGGCCTCGGCCGGACCGCGATGAAAAGCAGGCAGCAGAGCGCTGCAATACAAACCGTTTTCTGGTATCGGGGAAGATTCATCGCCTTCCGGCTCCGGCAACCGGATCGATAGATTCGCACATTCCGAGCGAGCCACATGAGCTTTATCGCCGACTACACCTCCAGATCCTTCTCCCGCTTGCGGGCCACCACGATGGCAATCCAGACACTTAGCTCGTAGAGGACTATCATCGGCATGGCAACCAGTATCATGCTGCCGGGGTCCGGAGGAGTGACTACCATGCAAATGATAAAAATAGCCATAATCGCATGACGTCGTTTGCTGCGTAGAAAATTCGGGGATATAATGCCGAGCTTCGCCAGCATCATGATAGCGATCGGCAGTTCGAAAACCGCACCCGTAAACAGTATCATCTGCGTGGCGATGCTCAGGTAGCTACTGGCGGTTATCATGAACTCGGTGGATGCGAACTGAAACTTGGAGAAAAAGTGCATGCCCAGAGGCAGGGTAATGTAATAAGCCATTACCGCGCCGAGTATAAACATGAAAATCGAGGCGAATAACAGCGGTAAAATGACTTTGCGCTCTTTTTTCAAAAGGGCTGGAGCCACGAACGCCCAGATCTGGTAGATAATCATCGGCGAGGCAACCAGCACTCCGAAAGCGAAAGAGATCTTGAGCGCTATCATGAATCCTTCGGTGGGCTTGATGATCAACAGTTTTCCCTGTCCCAGGTACGGTTTGACCGGCCGGGCGATAAAGTCAAGCAGATCGTACTGACTGTTGAGGTAAAAACCCACGATTATGCCGACAAATATCGTGCCGAGACTCCAGAGGATCCGTTGGCGCATCTCTTCCAGGTGATCCAGAAAGGGCATCTCGCTGCGGCGGTTGATCTCATCCTCCTCGTCCGTCACTTTCTCCTCAACCTCTACCGGCAGGTTGGAGGTCGGGTTTTCGCTGTCCGCCGCTCTGTTTTCCCTGTCTTCGTTCATAAAAAAATTCCGTACCTTATCCCGATGGAGGCATGGGGTTTTATTTTTCTACACCAAAAGCCTTCCCTGGGAAACTGGTTGTGGTAAACGATTCCCGGCTCTTTTAACCATAATCCGTAAGAACACGGCCTCCTCACCACTCGTGGCGCATTCGCTAACGAGCCCTCATCCACACCTCTCGTTCGCGTTCGTTCACGAGCCCTCCTCCCATGTCCCATGCCTTTCGCTCGCGTTCACTCGCGATCCCTGCCCTCTCTGCGCCCCTAAATGCGGGCAACCGGGCGGTCGCTCCTGCATCGGAAAAGGCATCGGGATTATGGATGGTCGGTTTTATGAATAATTAATATTGAATCCATAAATATACCTTTCCCCCGGCATTTGGGTCAAGTTTTACCTGTTCCGTGCCGACGCAACCGGGAGGCATAAGCATGCGAGAAAAGGTTGCGCCCCAGGCACAAACCGTTATCTTTGCTCACTCAAACAGAAAAACGCACCGAAAAAGGCCGATCTCATGAAAGAAAAACACCTGAATTTCAGCAAAGCTTCCACTGTCGAGCAGCTGGAAGAACTTGTCGCTTTTCTGCGCTCGGACCAGGGCTGCCCCTGGGATAAAAAGCAGACCAGACGATCGCTGAAACCGTATCTGCTCGAGGAAGTCTACGAGCTGCTGGAGGCAATCGAGGCGGATGATCTGGTACGCATCCGCGATGAGCTCGGGGACGTGCTGTTGCATCTTTGCTTCCAGGTCTCCCTGGCCCGCGAGGCCGGCATGTTTGACCTGGCCGAGGTGGTGGCCGCAGTGCGCGATAAAATGATTCGCCGTCATCCCCATGTTTTCGGAGAGGCGAGTTTCAAAAGCCACGCCGACCAGCTTTTTGCCTGGGAACAGATCAAAAAACAGGAAAAGCCCGCGGAAGAGTCCGAACGCGATCAGCCGGAAACAAGCTCGGTGCTCGACGGCTTGCCCGGCAAGCTGCCGCCGCTGCTTAAAAGCTACCGCATCCAGGGCCGGGTCAGCCACTACCGTTTCGACTGGGACAATCCACAGGAGCTGTTCGCCAAAGTTGAGGAGGAGCTCCGGGAACTGCGCAAATCGCTCGAGGACGGGGATCAGGATGCCCAGGAAGAGGAAATCGGGGATCTTCTCTTTACCGTAGTCAACCTAGCCCGACAACTGGGAGTCCACCCCAAGCTCGCCCTGGAAAGGACCAACCGCAAGTTTATCGACAGGTTTCAACGGCT
>CAZSTM010000333.1:0-5181 GCA_964609635.1 uncultured Gemmatimonadales bacterium | reverse complement strand
TCCAGCCTCTGGCCTGACCGGGCTTCCACCACCGAGACGGAGCTCTCCTTGTCCAGGGATTCAGCGAAAGCGGTGCTGAATACCGGCGGCATGTGCTGAACTATGGTCACCGGGACTTTAAGGTCATGCGGAAGCCTGGGGATAACCTGGGTGAGTGCCTTGGGTCCGCCGGTTGAAGTGCCGATGGCAACGATATCGATCGAGCCGCTGATTGAGGACTTGCCCGTCACAGACGCGTCAACAGGTGCGCGTTCCGGAACGCGCCTGTCGTCTCGCGGCCGGCCGTGTAAAATGGATCTGATTTTTTTCTTAACCACCGAAGCGTTGATGACTGCTTTTAGCTGAAAACGCAGATCATCGATATTCCTTTTCAGGTCTGTCCCCTCCGGCTTGGTGATAAAATCGAAAGCCCCTAATGCCAGCGCTTCCATGGTAACTCTGGCGCCCTGGACAGTATAAGCGCTGACCATGATCACCGTGACCTGAGGAGCGGTGTGTTTCAAATGCCGGAGAGTTTCTATGCCGTCCATTACCGGCATTTCCACATCGAGAGTGATCAGGTCCGGGTTCAGCTGAGCGATCTTGTCCAGCGCTATTTTACCGTTACTTGCCGTTCCCAGCACCTCGACCCCTTCGACTCCCGACAATGCCTCTTTCAGGATCTTGCGGTGAAAGCTGTTGTCTTCGACAATTAGGAGGCGAATCATCTCCTGAGCCATTTCCCCAAAAATCCTTTATCCGGCATTTGAATTGAGTAGAGATATTCCTTTTTATCCTGCAGTGCTCACAGTTTGAACCGGTGGATAATATCCCTCATTGTCTTCCCTATCCCGGAAAGCCCCGAAGCGCTCGAGCGCAGCTTCACGCTGGAAGCCTCCAGCTCGTTGCTGGATGTGCTGACAGAGGCGATGTCCGAAGCGATCTCCTTGGAGGTCTCGGCCGCCTGGCTCACGTTCTGGGTCATGTCCTTGATACCCACTACGGCCTGGAGGATGTTATCGGAAATGTTCCCGGTGGTGGTGGCTTGTTCCTCTACTGCGGAAGCTATGTTGACAACTATATTATTGACATCGTTGATAACTTTGTTTATCCGCTCGATTTCGGAAACCGTGTTGTCGGTGGATTTCTGCATGGTTTCGATCTTCAGGCGAATGTCATCGGTAGCCTCATCGGTCTGCTTGGCCAGCTCTTTAACCTCGTTGGCTACCACAGCGAATCCCTTGCCGGCCTCCCCGGCCCTGGCCGCTTCGATGGTGGCGTTGAGCGCCAGCAGCTCGGTTTTATCGGCTATCTCGAAGATCAACTCGGTTACCTTGTTGATCTCTTTGGCCGCTTTGCCCAAATCGTTAACCTGGACCAGGGCCTGGCTGACACTGCCCACCGCATCGCTGGTAATCTGGCGCGCCTTCTCCGAGTTCTGGGCAATCTCCACGATAGTGGAGGACATCTGTTCGGTGGCGGTGGCGATAGCGCTGGCGCTGGTGTCGACCTGCTTCCCTGCCGCCGAGACCGAGCTCATGGTGGCACTCATTTCTTCTGCAGCCGAAGCCACGGAAGTAGACCTTTCACTCATGCTGGTTGCCTTGCCGGAGAGCTCTTCAGACAGACCGGCAAGATTGTTTGAGGCGGTGCTCAGAGAATCCTCTTCATCGGTTAAATCTTTGATCATATTGCGAAAACCGTCGCAAACGATGAGATAGCCTATAATCAGGGAGATGAAAGCAACCACCGCGAAGGTACCGATTATCCACCAGATCATGCCCTGCAACGAGCGGGCCATATGTGCCTGAGCTTCGATATAGTCATCCTCGTAGGCGCCGGCGCCGATCACCCAGTTCCACGGTTTGAAACAGGTGACCGCGGCGATCTTCATGCGGGGCTCGGTTTCGCCTTGGTTTATCCACGGATAGCGGATAAAATCGACCGAGCCGTCTTTTGTCTCGAGACCTTTTTCAATGATGGAACGGACAAAATAGTTGCCTTCACTATCGGTAACATCCCAAATATTCTCCCCATCACGCTTGCCGTTCTCAGAAATAATGTAATGCCCCTTTCGATCTCCCGTGCCGCCAAGGATATAAACATAGCCGGTTTTGCCGACAACAATGTCCATAATGCCTCGGCGCAGGCTTTCTATCACCTCCTCCTGCTTTATCCCCACATACAACAGACCGATGATCCGCCTTTTTCCGCTATCCCATATCGGCTCGTAAGCCGTAAGGTACCAATCGTCGGCAACATAAGCCAGTCCATGGTATGTCTCGCCGGTCAACGCTGCTGAAATGACCGGGTTCGGTCTGCCGTCGGGGTCCAGGTAAGGGATGTAGGTCCCGATTGCGCGGGTACCATCCGGTCTTTCAACATTGGTACAAACGCGGAGCATGTCACCGGCATCGTTCATGCGCTGGTAGATCGTACAGGTTCCACCCACGAGTCTCTTTACATCGTCCACTACCGGCGAATCCGTGTTGATATCCCTGTTCTGTCCCAGCCACTTGTTACCAACCGTCATTTTCGGAAGAGATACAGTTTTAACTTCTCCGGTGTACTGGTTGACCGCCGTCCAGGATACTCTTTCACCAGCCACCGATACAGCCCCTGAACCTTCCAGGATTTCCCGCAAGACATTCAAATCACGGTCAATTTTATACTGAACGGCCTCCTGTTGCACGCTGCACATCCGGTAAACGCTTTTGGTTATTTCCGAGGCTCCATTTAAAGCCAGCCGGCTGAGTTCCTCGTCAATATCCTTTTTCAAAACATTTTTTTGCAACAATACTATTCCGATCAGCACCAGTGAAGCCAATCCGACAAGCAGGGCACTCATCCCCAAGAGTTTTTTGGGAAGCTTGATATTGTCAAAAAACACCATTGCCTCCTTTGCAATAGACGGTTGCTGCTTTTATGGAACTACAATCAAGTCATAAACTCTAATGTCCGCCGGCCTAACCAAAGAAACCGGCTTCGCTTTTCAGCAGTTGGTAAAGGTTTAATACGGCAAACCGTTCTTTTTTCATTTTTAAGATGTGGCTGAAAAACTTTCCGGTAACCTCTCCGATATTGGAGGGAGGAGTCTTCAAATCTTTAGAATCGGCGGTAACCACATCTTTAACCACATCGACCAGCAGGCCGATGTCCTCTCCTTCTGAAGAGATTACCACAAGACCCATCTTGTGACTAATCGCCAGGGATTCAAGGCCGAACTTTTTTCTCAAATCGATGACGGTTAAAATCTGGCCCCTCAGGTTCAGCACCCCTCTCACATATTCGGGCGCTCCGGGGACATTGGTTATCTCGAAGTGTTTGATTATCCCCCTGACATGGGAGGTGTTTATCCCGCACGGTATATCGCCTACATTAAAGAGAGTCAGCACCACCGAAGTATTTTCAGCGGTTTTCAGCATCTTCTTCGCCATTGTGTTCCGGCTCCTTTAATTGCCGAAGAGCGAATATTTGTCTTAAACCGATTAAGGGCCGTCGGATCGGGTCAGGTAATGCTCGATCCTTTCCAATACTTGTTGCCGATTAAACTTTATCAGGTATTCGTCAACACCGGCCGAATAGCCTTTTTTCTCGTGTGCCTTACCGGACAGGGAGGTAACCGCGATAACGGGTAGTTTTTCGAATCTGCGATCTTTCCTGATCTTCTCGGTCAATCCGAGACCATCGAGGTTGGGCATCTTGATATCCGTCAACACCAGCTTGATTTCCTGTCTGTATTTTTCCAGAGCCTCCAGGCCCAGCAGACCGTCCTCGGCGAGGACTACATGGTAACCCGCATCCTCAAGGACTTTCTTGATTTGGTTCCGGAAAAATTTTGAATCCTCTACTACCAGAATGGTGCTTTTTTTGCCCCCTTTGGTTTTTGCCGCCTTTGCACAGACTATCCCTTCCGGCATCAGCCGCCCTGCAATATCTGTAAGATCGATCAGCGGGGTGGTTTCATTCATGATGGTCGCCGATCCGAGGATTCCCGGCTGAAGGGAGGTTTTTTCGTCGATCCTGACATCCGCATCGACAATACCTATGATTTTCGGGACTGTCAGTCCTATTTCCCGACTGCCGACAAGAAAAACCACTACATAAAAATGGTCCAGGTCTTCGCGGGGACTTACCCCGGCCACCTCCTCGATGGAGCAAAGAGGCAGGTTTGCTCCCCGGTATTTGATGTTTTTCCGTCCGCCGGCGACCTTGATCTGCTTCTTGTTGATTTTCTCTACCCGGGTGACCTGGTCGAGGGGGATGGCGAATTGTTCGCGGGGAGCGTTCCTTACAACCAGCAGTGACTGTATATCCTCAGAGATTTCCGGTTCCTTCCGGGTTTCTCTGTCTCCGACTTTCTTTTGGACAGCGGCCAGGTCCATGATTTTACTGATGCCCGGGATGTCCAGGATCAGCGCCACCCGCCCATCGCCCTGGATAGTGGCGCCGGCGTAGGCCTTGCAGTTTTTCAAGTGGCGGCCCAGAGGTTTGACCACGATCTCTTCGGTGTCGAGCAGGTTATCGACGATCAGCCCGTAATGGACATCTCCGGCGTCCACAACCACGATATTGAAGAAACTCTGGGCGATAAAGCGAGGGTCTCGCTCGCGGCAAGGATCCCGACCCCGGCAGGTACCGTTACCGTTTACCTGCCCCCGCCGATCGAAATTATCTTGCCGTTGGTCAGAGCCAAGCGCCTCGTTGGCAGGGTTTCTATCGGCCCGGGAGGAAATGCTTAAGACATCACTCAACCGAACCAGTGGGAGCAGCTTCTCCCGCAGGTGCATCACCTGCGCAGTGCCTCTGGTCTCGATTCTGTTCTTAACCTCCGCTGTAGGTATTCCGACCACCTCCACCAAGTTGGCCCGGGGAATCGCGTAACACCCATTGTTCACCGAGACAATCAGGGAAGGAATGATTGCCAGGGTCAGTGGGAGTTTTATCCGGAATGTTGTCCCTTGCCCCATCCGGGTTTCGATGTCGATATCACCGTTGAGTTTCGAAAGATTTGTCAGAACCACATCCATCCCGACCCCGCGTCCGGAGACATCGGTAACCTTTTGGGTGGTCGAGAAACCAGGTTCGAAGATCAAGCGGACAAGTTCCTTGTCTGTCATCTTATCCAGTTGCACCTTGTCGTAGCGTCCCAGGGATAAGGCTTTTTCCTTGATCTTGAGCGGGTTTATACCGGCGCCATCG
>CAZSTM010000332.1:0-5212 GCA_964609635.1 uncultured Gemmatimonadales bacterium | reverse complement strand
ATGCAGTTGGAGACCGGGATGTCTATCAGGCGGAACTTTCCGGCCAGGTTGATAGCCGGTTTGCAGCGGGTGTAGGTAAGGGGTGCGAGCCGGGTGCCCCTTCCGCCGCCGAGGATGACTGCCAGGGTGTCTTTCATTATCATTATATATTTCCTCCTGCCTGTTGGCGGACCGTCGAGGCCGCTGGGTAAAACCTCGGACCGGACGGTCTTCAAAACACGGTTTGCCTGGGTGATCAAGTCAGCTTGTTAATAATAAGTCCTTTGACCGGCCAGTCAAGAAACATGGCAGTCTTCCGAAGTGCCCTAAAGCGCCCGTCCGGACTTGTATTTCAGCCGGTTTTTGATTATGATTTTACATAATTCAACCGGAAACCGCAAAGGAGTGAAGATGAGCGGCGAACTCAACCGCAGGGATTTTCTTACCGGCCTGCTGGCGGCTTCGCTCCCGGCGGCGAAGGCTTTGTCCGGGGCAAACGAGCAGGCGGTCCTGGCCTCGGCGGAGACTCCCGACCCGGCAGGTTCGGCCCGGGCGGCGATCGAGGCCCTGGGAGGCATCTCGCGATTTGTAAAGCCGGGCCAGAGCGTGATGCTGCTGCCCAATCCCCAGGGACGTTTGAAAGGGGCCAGTACCAGGCCCGAGCTGGTCGAGGAGGCGGTAAAGCTCTCCCTGGCCGCCGGGGCATCCAGGGTGGAAGTCTGTTCGATCCATTATGCCGGCCGCTGGCGGGGGACCGGTATCGATGAGGCGGCCCGGCGCGCCGGGGCGGAGGTCTGGACACCGGGCAGCGGGGACTGGATTACCCTCGAAGTGGTAAACGGCCGCTGCCGTCAGGAGGTTACGGTTATCGCCCCGGCCGTCCGGCGCGATGTGCTGATCAACATGCCGATTGCCAAACACCATGGCAGCACCAGGTTTACCGGGGCCCTGAAAAACCTGATGGGTGTAAACAGCGATAACACCTCCTGGCACGCGAGCACCGATTACCTGGTGGGGAGCATAGTCGATCTGGCCGGCGTGGTCCGTCCCGGGCTTTGCCTGATAGATGCCACGGAGATACTGGCCGAGAACGGACCGTTCGGACCGGGCAGGATAGCCAGTCCGAACCGGGTTGTCGCCGCAGTCGATCCGGTGGCGGCGGACGCCTACTGCTGCCGGCTGTTGGAAATGAAACCGGAAGAAGTCTCCACGGTTCGCGAGGCCGCACGCAGGGGATTGGGTAAGATGCGCCTGGAAAAAGTGTCCTACGATGCCGACCCCGGCGTGGAACTATATCGGGGGGTGGATTGAAAAAATCGCAGGAACAGAAACACTGGCGCGATTTTATCCGCCTTTGCCGGCCCGAGGCCGACAAACCGCGGCGCGCCGGGGCCCTGAAGTTCGAGCTGTTGGCCGGGGACGGTTCCACCCGCAGGTTCTTCCGCGTAAAAGGAACGGACTCGAGGGCGGTGCTGATGGTCAACCCCGACCCGCCCGCCGACCCGGCGGGCAAGGTGGATGAGAACGATTCTTTCGTTTACCTGGCCGGAATCCTCCGCCAGGTGGGAGCCTGCGCACCCGAGGTGTACGGCTATGAGCGCGAGGCGGGCCTGGTGCTCATGGAGGATGTAGGCGATTGCTGCCTCCAGGAGCGGGTGCTGGCCGAGGGAGTAGATTCCGCCTGGACAGAGGCGGCTTACAGCAGGCTGCTGGACCTGTTGCTGGTGGTGCAGTTCGAGGGTGGGGCTCTTTTTGAGCCGGAGCGGGTTTTCAACTCCGCTTACGATGCCGATTTCATGTTCGAGGCCGAGGGACTTTATTTCGCCGAGCACTTTGTCGAACGGCTCTGTGGTGTCAGACCGGAGGGGCTGCGGGCTGAGCTGCGGCAACTGGCTGACCGGGCCGGGGAATCGTTCAGCAAACAGGTTCTGCTTTACCGCGACTTCCAGAGCCGCAATATCATCCTGGGAAGCGAAGAAGAATTCCGCCTGCTGGATTTCCAGGGCGCCCGCCTGGGACCGCCGGCTTATGATGCGGCCAGCCTGATTTACGATCCTTATGTTGTCCTGCCGGATGAGTTGCGGATAAATCTCCTCAGGTATTACCACAAAAAACTGGACGAACGTTCGCCTGAAGCGGCCCGGGGTTTCGATCTCCAGTTTCCGCTGGTCGCCGCCCACCGTCTGATGCAAGTGCTGGGTGCCTATGCCAGGCTCTCGATGATGGAAGGCAGGGAATATTTTCTGAGCTATGTTCCGGCGGCGTTGGCCGATCTGCGCCAGCTTGTCTCCAGCGGGGTTTTCGCGGATTTCACCGTGCTGCGTGCCACAGCCCAAAGGATCGAACCGCAGGTATGACAGGCGTACCCGGCGATTCTTCGGTTCCTGATAACCTTGCCTGCAAATCCCGGTCTGTAAGAGCGACCGGCCGGTGGCCAGAATGTAGTTGTTGATCGAAAAAATTTGTTGTTTTACAATTGTTCTATAAGGGCGGGTTTTAAACCCGCCCCTACAAAACACCGGTATTTTCAGAGAAGATAAATCGAATATAAAAATCCATAATAAACTATTGTTATTTTCCTACAGGAGATGCAAATGCGCTTAATGTTTTTGTCGATGGCTGCCGTGGTGTTTATACTGGCAGGCTGCAAGGGGTCCCGGCCGGAGGGTAAGCCCTCGGAGCCTGAAGCGGTGGCGGGGGAACATCCCACGGTTGCCTGGATCCAGGCCTGCCGGGTTGACGGCGAGGGTTTCGGCTGCTTTCCAGGCGATTCTTCTTTTGTAACCCGCACCGGTATGGCCTGCGAAGCCCTGGACGGAATGGGCGAGCTGGATAATCTGAAAGACAAAGAATCCATCGTTGACTGGCTCAAGAGCACCCAGCAGCCGGACGGAGGTTTCATCCATGCCAGGGATTTCTATAACCATAAAAAGATGCCCTGGGGCTCGATGAGCACCCTGGAGGCTACCTACTGGGCGGTGAAGACTTTGAGACTCCTGGGCGCCGGGCCGGAGCGGTCCGGGGACGCCGTGCGCTTTATCCGCGCGCGGCAGCGTGAGTCCGGCGCATTCGACGCCTATGAGGTGGGGTGGGGTGGAACGCCTCAGGCGGTTTACAGCACTTTCTGGGCGGTTGCCGCCTTGAGAGAGCTTGGCGCACCGGTGCCCGATTCGGCCCGCGTGGTCGAATGGACAAGGAGCATGCAGGATACCCGGGGCGGGCGGGGAGGTTTCAGGCTGAGCGTGGACAACTGGGACTACTCCTCGACTCCGGGCACTTACTATGCAGTTCGCATCCTTGACCTTCTCGGCGCTTCGCCCGAGCGTCCGCACCAGGTGAAAAAATTCCTGCTTTCGAGCTACGGACAGGAAGCCGACGGCGGGTTCGAGGTGGGTCTAGGCGATGACTGGAACAATTTCGACCACTACTCGCTGATGCAGGATACCTACGGAGCCGTGTGCGCGCTGGAGCTTTTGGGGATGCCTCTGGGCGATTCCGATACTTCCCGGGCCGCCTCTCCCGCCTCTGACTGCGCCCACTGGATCGCCTCGGTGCAGAATGCGGACGGCGGTTTCGCCCGGGTGGGAGTGACCGATCAGACTCCGCTTCGCTCCCCCAGCGAGATGCGCGCCACCTGGCAGGCGGTGAAAACACTTGAGCTCCTGGGACAGAAAGTGCCCCGACCGGCCGAGCCGGTGGAGCCGGTCAACGAGGTCAAGCCGCATGCGCCCAGGTACCGCCACCCGACCATTCATAACGATGATCCGGCGGAGGTCTGGGCCTACCGGAGAATCGCCCTGCCGATCTACAGCCACTTTCTCGAAAAAACCGGCAGCCGCATCGCCGCCCTGGGATGGCTCAGCCGCTGGGCAAGGGCCGTGGTGGGGCCGGAGAACGCGGTTTACCTCACCGGCGGAAGGGGTTTGCTGATGCAAGGGTGGGGCCAGTGCGGAGAAATGAGCCTGATGCTCCAGCAGCTGGCCTCCAGTGTGGACCATGCAGCCCGCTACAGCTTTGTTATCGGGGACGTGAACTGCGAAATCCTGGTGGCCGAGGATGGCTGGGACCGGCCCCACTGGTGCCTGTTCATCCCCTTTACCAATGAATACCCGGACCCTGCAGTGTCTACTCCGGAGGGCAAACTGAACGGCTGGAGCGTGCTGGACTGCATTGTGGACTACCGGACCAGGGACAAGAACCTGAACTATCCGTCGCGAACCAGCCTGGGCGATCACCTTTTCGCCAGCGTGCGTATCGAAACCATAGATTTTGTCAGCGGCACCTGGGGCAAAGAACACCGGATGGACTCATTGACCACCTACGACAGCAAGGCGGCGAAAATCCTCTATCCTGAAGCAAGCTGGTAGCAGCCTGCACAACGCGGGGCGAAAAAGGCACCTGTGCCCGGACCGGGTCCCCTCCTTTCACCGGATTTTGGGACCTTAGCGGGATTTCCGGTGTAATAAATTCATTGGAAAGCCAACCGGCCTTTCAGGAGCAGCCGGCTGCGGAAACTTATTTTCCCATTACTAGGAAATCTATATTATATTATTTTGATAAATTACGCCTGTTTGACCTCCCTTGAGGTCAAGATCATACCCCCCGGCTTAAGACCGGGGTCGAAACTCAATGTTTCATTATAAAAATTTTAACGGAGAAAAAAGCTATGAAATTTCGTTGGACCGCTTTAGCGCTTCCGGCGCTCGTTCTCGGGCTGGTAATCCTGGACCTAGTGTCGGCCAGCCGCAGCCAGATGATCGACTACCGCAATCCGGCGCCGGATGCCTACTTTTATGAGACGGGCTCGGACACGGCCGATTATCCGCTGGAGTCAACGGAGATTTCGTCCCAGGTGGCAATCCTGCGCAGCGACAATTCCGCCTTAAGTTCGCCCATGGACGTGGATCAGGAACTTCTTCCCGAGGAAATCGAGGATATGGTTTATACGATTCTCGAGATGGATCGGGACGAGGCCACCGGTATGACTAACCTTCAGCGGGTGATCGCCGAAAAAAAGGCGGAAAACGGGGACGAATGCTGGGTCGTGCTCAAGCTTAACTTAGTTTACATGCCGGGTGTCAAGCACGCCCTTTCCGACCAGACGGACCACCGGGTTTCCAGCGCGGTGCTGCGCTACCTGGCAGAGGAGACCCAGGCTACCCGGATCACCCTGCTGGCCTGCGGCGGCTATCCCGGTCTTGGGGAGGATGGGATATTTACTGAAAGCCAGTTC
>CAZSTM010000331.1:0-5228 GCA_964609635.1 uncultured Gemmatimonadales bacterium | reverse complement strand
ACAGGGCGGTAAGGTGTTCGAGCTGGATGGGATTTCATCCGGAGCCTGCCGGGTAACCGGCGGTGCAAACGGCCTGCCGGTGGTAATACCAGGTGCGGAAGCCGCGGAGCCTTTTTTGAGCGCGGACGGCCGCCTGCTGCCGCCCGATACTCCGCTGCCGCTGGATGCTTTCAAGCGGAAAATCTACCAGTATCTGAATGACGGCCCGGAAGAAGGTGAGTATGCGTCACCTGCAAACGATCTTCAGTCAGTTGGAGCAAAAAGAAAAGCCCCTTCGAGCCAGGAGCCGATGCTGGGAGCGGGCAACGTGCAAGCGGGTTACTCGCGCATCCTCGGCAGGCCGGTGGACATTTTCTGGGACCTTTCCCGCGATTACGGGCCGGTTTCCGATGGAGCGGTGCGCTGGTATTTCAACCCCGATTCCATCGCCGGTAAAAGTCAGTTCGGTGTGACTCCCGAACAGGCCCGGGAAGCCGCGGCCTGGTCTTTCGAGCGCTGGAACGAGATACCGACAGCCAGCATTCACTACCAGTATGCAGGCGAGCGCCGCGACATCCCCAACCACAAGCTGGACCTGGTCAACATCATCACATTTGCGGACAGCGAGTATACCTGGGGTATCCAGAAGGACGCCATTGCCAGCGCCAGGCCCTTCGTGCTCACCCGCCGGACTTTTGTCGGGCCCGAGGGGCTGGATTACGACCTGGACGGCAGGATCGATTTCCCGGACTTCCCGGAAGGCATCTGGGAGATCGGCACCATCATCGACTGCGATGTGCGCTGGGATGTGGGCGGTGCGTATGCGGATTTAGATTTCGT
Source organism: uncultured Gemmatimonadales bacterium (assembly GCA_964609635.1). Taxonomy (GTDB): domain Bacteria; phylum Gemmatimonadota; class Glassbacteria; order GWA2-58-10; family GWA2-58-10; genus JAFGTO01. The sequence continues at coordinate 4,409 of CAZSTM010000331.1, read as the reverse complement.
CGTGGACGATACCCCGGGGGCGCTCAGCATGCAAGGTGTCTTCCTCCACGAGTTCGGACACTTCGCCGGACTGGTGCACAGCCCGATCCGCGATATGGGCAACCTGCTGGTTTCCTCCAACCATACGCCCACCATGTTCTCGGTCGCTCTTGCCAACCTGCCGAATAACGCCGGCAACCCGATGACCTCGCTCGAGTACGATGATCTGGTATCGCTGAGCATGCTATATCCCACGGCCGAGTTCGAGGCCTCTTTCGGCTCCATCGAGGGCACGGTCACCAGGGGGACGGACAGCGAGCCGGGCAGAGGTATTTTCGTGGTGGCGCTCGAGATGCCTGAGGGCGAGCCCTACCGCAACCTGAACGATGCCTATAACCGTGCAACCGTGGCAATCGGGGTGTTCAGCGACCAGGACGGCGTTTTTCGCATCCCGGGCCTGCCACCCGGCGAATACGTTCTGGGCATTCAGCCGATGGACGATATCCCGGACGGCACGAACCGCAGGGCTTATAATACACTGGTTATGCGTTTCGCGGATGTGGATTTCATCTGGGATGAATTCTACAACGGGCCGCGGGAAAGCGACCAGGAGACCGATCCTTTCGATTTCGAGCCGGTCACGGTAACCGCCGGCGGAGTAACCGGTGGAATAGAACTGATCACCAATGCCTATCCCCGCGGCCGTATGAGACTGCGCCGCCTGTTCGGCTGGGCCGATGCAGCCCTGACCGTACACTATAATCTCCGCCTGCCGAGAGAATCATTCTCCTCCAGTAGTGAGATGGTTGCCCGCAAGTTTCCCCAGGTCTTCGAGGCTCCCTACAAGGTGGTCTCCGCCACCGCTGACTTTAATTACTTTTCGGCCCTGCCCGTGGGATACGGGATCACCTGGCCGGAGATAATCCTGGCCGTGACCGACCCGGAAGACCCCACGCGACCGGACCTGGAGAACCCGATGGCCGTGCTGGAGAATTTCTCGGGCGATGGAACGCTCCTGAGCTCCGATCCGCTGCCTTTCGATTACCCGGTGACAGTAGACCGTCCCGGTGAGCTCTGGCTGGTGGTTCGCTCGCCGAATAGAAGAGTCAACGATTTCCACAATGTGGACAGGCTCGATGCCGGGCAAGGGGAACTCCAGGTGGATGAATCGTTCGTGTCCTTTGACGGGGGAGCAAGTTTCAGCAGTATCATGGAGCATGGATTCAGCTGGCGTATGGGAGTGGTGGTGGAGGGTACCGGCGAGAATGTTCCATTGGCCGAGCCGCGCCTGGTCAGCAGCGAATGGTTGGATGAAGTCGAGGCGATCAGGCTGCATTTTTCAGCCGTTAAATCCCTGAGCGGCACTCCGGCCGAAGACCCGGTAACCATTGAACTTCGGCACAACTACAGCACAAAGCCATACCCGCAAGCTTCTTTGCTGCGCGGCCCGGCGAGCGATCCCGTCAATGGGCTCTTGAGTTTCACCCTGATCAGGCACGCCGAAAACGGCGACAGTACGGTGTATCGGATTAGCGAATTCCAGTCCACGGGCGCGCAAAAAAGAGACCGGCTGACCGGCCTGGTGCAGGTGGTTGAGACAACAAGTTCATCCCCCGGAGGCGACCTGGATTTAAGCCGGGTTTCAGGCAGCGGCGCCTCACGCTTTGACGGCTTATGGGAGGGGAGCTTTCCCGGTGAAAGCCGCAGTGTGCACATGGACCTGCGCACCGTGGGAGAGCTGATCCGGGGAGTGCTGATCTGGCCCGAACCGGAAGAACTGACGCCGGATACAAGCCTGGTCTTTCGCTCTGCGGCCGGAGACACCACGCTCCTGGTAACCGGCCTGCCCTCCAACCCGGCGGGCTTCGAGCTTATCGCCCGGGACGACCTGGGAAGGCACAGCTCGAATGCCACCCTGGGTCTGGGTACTGATTTCCACGAACCCAACGAGCGTATCAAGGACGCTGTTGTCATTTTCCCGGCATACGCCTATCCCTCCAGGCGCCACGAATTGAACGCGATCCGGGGCACAATCCTGGCTACCGGGGATCAGGACGACAGGGACTACTATAGATTCCCGGTAAGGCAGGGAGACAGCGTGGTAGTGGATGTGGATGCGGTATCCAACCGGCCTTTCGATCCGGTGTCCAGTCTGGATGCTTACATCGAAGCGTTCGACTCGACCGGGGCACGTTTCAAAGGAACCGATGGAATGGAGGTCTTGAACGATGACGAGACCGGGCTCGACCCGTTTGCAAGCTTTGTCAGCCCGCGGGATGCGACCTGTTATCTGCGGGTGCTCGATGCCTCGGTGGCCTACGGCGACAGGGGTGATATGACCGGGTTCAACGCGTTCTATGAACTGCGGGTAACCATCCTGCCGCGAAAAGGCGATGTGGTTCGCGACCAGGTGATACGCATGGGCGACGTGCTGGCTGCACTGGAAGTCCTTTCAGGCCCGGAGCAGGCGGATTCTCAGGCTTTGTTCGCAGCCGATATGAACGATGATAAAGAGATCGATTTTACCGATGTGGGCCTAATATTCCGGCGGGCTCTGGAAGGCCCGGTGGCCACCTCGGCGGAGCTGGCCTCTGCCGAAGAGGTAGGCGTCTCTACCGGGCCGGTCAGAATCACCTGCAAGGCCAAAGGAGCCGGAACCTGGGTGGTTTCTGCGGAAACCGTAGGCTCTTTTCCGGCAGCAGTGATGCTTACCTTCCAGGTTTCGCAAACCGGAGTGAAAGTATTCCCGGGAATCGACCTGGGTGAGACTGCCGTACTGCGCAGCCGCCTGGTCGGCAAACGACTTTTCGTGCTGGTCGAGTTGCCGCAGAGCCTTCCCCAGGGAGGATTCGCAGGCGGAGAGCTGGTGAGATTGCAGTCCGGCCCGCAAGCCGAACTCAGACTGGTCCGGGCTGTAGCCGGCACACCCGGCGCAGGCGAGCTGGCAACCGTTCTCGAGGCCGGCTTACCGGTGTCCGCCGACAGGGTACTGCGAAAATTTTCCCTTAAACCCAACTTGCCCAACCCCTTCAACCCCACCACCACGATCAGCTACTCGGTGCCTGAATCCGGCGAAGGCGCTTTTCAGCAGGTCAGCCTCGAGGTGTTCGACCTGCGCGGGTCGCGGGTGCGGACCCTGGCCTCCGGCCCGCACGCTCCCGGAGATTACTCGGTCACCTGGGACGGCACCGATGAGCGTTCCCGGTCCCTGTCCTCCGGAGTCTATTTCTACCGCCTGAAAGCCCCCGGTTTCACCTCCACACGCAAGATGGTGCTGATAAAATAAACCTGCAGTTAGATTTGAGTGGTAGTGCCTTGGGCTGGGGGCGGCGCACGCGTATACGCGTGCCGCCGGAGCGGCCTGTGCGGCATGCCGCACAGGCGCCGCCCCCGTGCCCCGGACCGACTGTGAGTTTAGCCCGTTAGCTAGGCCTCAAGTCCCACAGCCAGTCGATGTGCCTGGTAGGAGCTTCGCACCAGCGGCCCGGCGGCCACCTGCCGGATGCCGGCTCTGCGGGCTGTTTCGGCTAGAAGGTCGAATTCTTCAGGAGTGTAATAGCGTGCCACGGGGTGGTGTTTTTTCGAGGGGGGAAGGTACTGGCCGATAGTCATCACCCGGCAGCCGCAGCGGGCCAGGTCTCCGATCACCGCGCGAATCTCGGAGTCTGTTTCACCGAGTCCGACCATCAGCGAACTTTTCACCATAAAATTACCTTCGGATTTCTCCGCAACATATTCCAGAATCTTCAGGGAGCGGAGGTAATCCGCTTGAGGGCGCACTGTGGCATAGAGCCTCGGCACGGTTTCCACGTTGTGGGCGATAACCTGGGGGCTGCTGGAGATCACGGTATCCAGAGCCCGGGTGTTCCCGGCAAAATCCGGGATAAGAATTTCCACCCCGCACCTGCTGCGCGCACGATGGATCGAGCGCACACATTCGGCGAAAGCGCCCGCCCCGCCGTCGGCCAGATCATCACGGGTAACGCTGGTTACCACGGCCCAGGAAAGTTCCAGGCGCTCGATCATTTCCGCCACCTTACGGGGCTCCTCAGGATCGACCCTGGCCGGAGACTTAGCACCGGGCACTCTGCAGAACGTGCAATCGCGCGTGCAGGCATGCCCGAGGATCATAAACGTAGCTGTCCCCGAATTCCAGCATTCCCAGATATTGGGGCACCCGGCGCTGACGCAGACCGTGTTCAAGCCCCTCTCTTTGCACATCCGCCGGATCTTGCGGAATTGTTCACCCGAGTGGACTCGTACCTTGAACCATTCAGGAAGATGCTCCGATCTGTGGCTCTTGATGTTCAATCGTCTTGCTTTTTCCAAACCGCTTGTTAAATTCAAATACAGTGAGCCCCTAAACTACTGCCGCCCTGTATATAATTAACACGGCCGATGTCCGCCTTAAGGGGGTTTCGGTCCGTATC
>CAZSTM010000330.1:3682-5230 GCA_964609635.1 uncultured Gemmatimonadales bacterium | reverse complement strand
AAATTGTTTTCCCTGCTCATTTTTCTCCTGCAGGATCACCCCTCATTCGCTTTTTCACCCGGGAGCGGAACCATGAAAGCCTTCTCGACAGGTACCGGTGTCTTAACTACGTTATTAGCCTTCCTGCTGTCGTTTTCCTGCTCGGCCGGAAAACAGGAGCCGCCCTCCGGCGGGCAACCGGAAGCGGCCTCTGTCGCCTGGGAGGTCATCGGACCCGGAGGCGGAGGCTCGACTTTCATTCCCACGTTCAACCCGAGCAATCCCGACAACATACTTATCAGATGCGACATGAGCGGCGCATATCTCACCTCCGACGGCGGGGAATCCTGGAAGATGCATAACTTTCCGGGAGGAGCCCAGGCCTTTGCTTTCGACCCCTCCGATCCGGAGGCGATCTACGTGGGCGCCGCCGGAGTGCATGGATCGGCCGATGGGGGAAAAACCTGGCGGCTGCTGTTTCCCGATCAGGATTCGGTTGAGGAGATCCGTCATATCAACGACCACGCGGACACCTACTATGTTTCGCGCGACAACTTCCCTCGAGGCCCGGGGGTCTCGGTGCGGACTATCCTGGTCGATCCGGCCGATTCGAAGCATATTTTCGCCGGCATTAACTGCAACTCTGCGGATAACAGGGTCTACGGCGTATACTACACCCAAAACGGCGGCCGTGCCTGGACCCTGGCAGCCCAGCTGAAAAGCCCGGTCATGAAACTTTTCGCCCCGCCCGGCAACGGGGAGCAGATATTCGTGTTCAGCGACAACTCTTTGTGCACTCTGGACAAAAATACTCACGATATCCAAACTGAGGAAAAATCCCTCCCTGAGGATATGATACCTCTGGCCTGCGTGGCCGGAGGCAGCGATCCGGCGAGCGGCACTTTTCGCTTCTGGGCGGTCACTCCGCCGGACCGGCGCTCGGACAAGCCGGGAGGAGTTTATATCAGCGAGGACGAGGCAGTCTCCTGGAGCAAGGTAAATCCTGCTCCGGCTGAGAATGCCGCCGCCACCGGACGTAGAACGAACCGCTCATTCAGGTACATTGCAACCGCCTCGCAGGACAGCCGAACCGCCTACCTGGTCTGCAACGCCTCTTTCGAAAAAAACGAGCGCGGAGAGAGGGGCCTGTGGTACGGTATTTTCAAGACCGAGGATGCGGGCCGCAACTGGCGGTGGGTCTACCGGGCCGGGGGCGGCTCCACCGATTATACCATTCGCGACGGCTGGGTGGCCGACAACGAGCGCGACTCCTGGGTCAGGGAGGCTTTCGGCGGCGAGTATGTCGCGGTCATCGATGTAGGGGTTTATCCTGAAGATCCTCAGACCGCCATTTTTACCGACTGGTACCGGTCGATGAAAACCCTCGACGGCGGGAAAACCTGGGAGGCGCTCTACAGCCGAAACCTGCCGGACGGATCGGTGCGCAGCACCGGCCTGGATGTAACCACCACCTACGGCGTGCATTTCGACCCCTTTGACAAGCAGCACCTGGTGATCAGCTATACCGATATAGGCTATTTCCATTCTTTCAACAGCGGCAAGTCCTGG
>CAZSTM010000330.1:0-3672 GCA_964609635.1 uncultured Gemmatimonadales bacterium | reverse complement strand
CCCCAATGGGATAATACCTGCTACTGGGTGCAGTTCGACCCGGAAATCAAGGACAAGCTGTGGTCGGTCTGGTCCTCCTGGCACGACATCCCCAAGCTGAAAATGATCAGAACGCCCGGCTGGGAAAAAAGAGCAGTCGGCGGTGTATGTGTCTCCACCGATGCGGGTAAGAGCTGGAAGGTTACCAGTGAGGGCCTGCCGGAGGGGGCCCCCACCACCTGCATCGTGCTGGACCCCGGCTCTGCCGCGAAAAACCGCACGCTCTACATTGCAGTTTACGGCAAAGGGGTTTTCAAATCCGCCGACGACGGCAACTCCTGGGCGAAGAAAAACCGGGGACTGGGCAAGAACCTCAATGCCTGGGAGCTTATCCTGGCCGAACAGGGAACGCTCTACCTGGTTATCACCCATAACACCCAGTTCGAAAACGGCAGGATTCTGCCCGAGCTGTTAAACGGCGAAATCTACCGTTCGACCGACAAGGCCGAAACCTGGGAAAAGATCAACCTGCCCGAAAAAGTCAGGTTCCCGAACTCCCTCTGCCTTGACCCGCAGAATCCCCGGCGGCTGTACGCGGCCTGCTGGGCCAGTATGATGAAGGGAGATTACGGGGGCTTCGGAGCGCCCCGGGAACCGGTCGAGTCCGATGGTGGGGTTTTTGTCTCCGAGGACGGCGGGGACACCTGGAAATCGGTTTTCGACAAAAAGGCCTATGTCTATGCGGTTACCGCAGACCCTGGCAATCCCGGAAGGGTGTATCTGAACACTTTCCACAATGAGGCTTTTCGCAGCGACGATTACGGCAGCACCTGGCGCAAAATCGAGGGCTATGATTTCCGCTGGGGGCATCGGGTCGTTATCGATAAACACAATCCGGATATGATATATATCACCTCATTCGGCGGAAGCGTCTTCCACGGTCCGCCTAAGATTGCAGAATAGGATTCTTAAACTATTATCACTTCTACACAAGGGGTTCCTGTCATGAGATTGCTGTCCGCTTTTCCCGCCCTGGTTGTTTCGGCCATGCTTTTGACTGTCTGCTGCGGAGTCGAAAAAGAAATACCTCAATCCCCGCCCCTGAAATTGATTCCGCCGCCTGCTCTCCATGCCGGCGCCACCACCCCGGGCTGGCGGGTCATAGGGCCCGGCGGGGGTGGAGGGCAGTTCCTTCCCACGATCAACCCGCAGGACTCGAACCATGTTTTCGTGCGCTGCGATATGACCGGCGCCTATGTTACGGTGAATGGGGGACGTTCCTGGCGCATGTTCAACCTGCGCACCGTGGTCCGGGACTTCGAGTTCGATCCGCTGCAGCCTGACAGGATTTACGCGGCGAATAGCGGCCTGTACGTTTCAGAGGACCGGGGCCTGCGCTGGCGACTGGTCTATCCCGACCCCAAAAATGTTATCGCCGAACGGATGATCGGCGACCATGCGGACCATCGATACGAAACCTCAGACGGCATGCCGGGCGCCTCGATAGACAAGATCAGGGTCGATCCGTCAAACAGCGATCACCTCTACCTGGGGCTTGCAGCACCTTACTATTTCAGTAATGCCGGGGGCTTGCAGTACCTGAAAGCTTCGGCCCGGGTGGTGGTCTCCAGCGACCGGGGAGCCACCTGGCGAAACCTGGCCTCGGTCAAGGGCCGCTCCATTCTCGCTGTATTCCCGGGAACCTGGCAGGGCAAGCCCGATGAGCTGACCGTGGTAACCGACCAGGCCTGCTTGCGTGTTTCTAAAAATACCGGCGAAGTAACCGAGCTGGCCCTGCCTGTCCAGCAGGTCATGGCCGCGGAGGGCGGCAGCGGCTCTCAAGGCAGCATCATCTATATCCTGGCGGGCATGGAGGGCGAGGGTGAAAGTGTCGCCGGCGGGGTATACCGCTCGAGCGACGCCGGCAAGAGCTGGGAGCAGGTCAACGGCGGCCTGCTGGATGACCGGTCCGCTACCGGCAAACTGCCCCGGTTCAGCACCATGACTGTCAGCGAGGGACACCCCGAGGTGGCGTATCTCTCCTGCAGCAACTATCCCGCTCAGACCGGAAGCTCGGTAGAAAGGCAGTTCGGAATATTCAAGACGGAAAATGCCGGAGAAAAATGGAGCTGGTCGTACCAGGCCAATTCGGACAAAGTAATCAGCGAAAATCACCGCGGGACCTGGATGATGCGCAACTACGGGCCGGAGTGGGGTGAGTATCCGCTATCCATGGGCGCCAGCCCCACGGACCCCGACATCTGCTACGCCACCGATTTCGGAGCCACCTACCGCACCCTGGACGGCGGCAGGTTCTGGGAACAGGTGTTCAGCAACGATCTGCCGGACGGCTCGGTGACCACCCGCGGCCTGGATGTAACCACCTGCTACGGAGTGCATTTCGATCCGTTCGACAAGGACCACATTTGTATCTCGTACACGGATATCGCTCTGTGGCACTCTTTCAACGGCGGCGAGAGCTGGGTCCAATCGAAAAACGGAGTGCCGCGACCCTGGATCAACACCTGCTACTGGCTGGTTTTCGATCCCCGGAAGCAGGGCCGTATCTGGTCCGTGTGGGGCAGCGGCCACGATCTTCCCCGGCCCAAGATGTTCCGCTCCGGCCGCTTCGACCGCTATGTGGGCGGGGTCGCTGTCAGCGATGACGGAGGCCGCTCCTGGCGGGCCGGCAACACCGGAATGCCGCCCAACACGGTCTGCACCCATATCCTGCTGGATGAGAACAGCCCGGCGGATGCACGCACCCTCTATGTCTCCGGCTTCGGCAAAGGGGTGTTCAAGTCCACCGACTCAGGGCAAAACTGGAAGCTCTGCAACCGGGGAATCGGCAAAAACCTCAACGCCTGGCAAATGGTTCTCCTGCCGGACGGCACTCTGTGGCTGCTGGTGGCCCGCGGACTGGAAAACAGGAAAACGGTCGATGGAGCGCTCTATGTCAGCACCGACCGGGCCGAAACCTGGCAGGCTTCTCCCCTGCCGCAGGGAGCCAACGCCCCGAACGACCTGGTCTTCGATCCCGACAATCCACAGCGTATGTACTTGAGCTGCTGGCCCTGGACGGACAGAGAAAAAATGCTGGAGCGCTGCGGAGGCCTCTACCGCACCCAGGACGGGGGAAAGACCTGGGTACAGGTATTCGATGAGCAGGCGCACGTCTATGCCGCCGCCGTTGACCCCGCCAACCCCTCCACCATCTATATAAACACCTTCGACAGCGCGGCTTTCCGCAGCGATGACCGCGGCGAGAACTGGTACAAGCTGGAAGGATACAATTTCAAGTGGGGCCACCGGCCTGTGTTGGACCCCCACCATCCGGGCATGCTTTACCTGACCACCTTTGGAGGGAGCGTGTTCTACGGTCCGGCGACCGGAGTGCCCGGCGCCTTCGAGGATATCGAGGAGGATGATTTCCTGCGCTGGTAGTACCGGCGCAGGCCTGAGAACTTGATCTGCGGGCTCATTGACGCATCGGGGCTCTTAAAGCCCACCACCCGTTGCCCGGTGACGGGCTTCGCTCATAGCTAAAATCCGTCTTATCCAAAAGCTGCGGACATGTCTCTCATAATCAGCAGCAGCCGGATTACATCCGCCATACTGTAGCGGCCGTCCCCGTTGACATCCACCGCCGGGTCATCGGGCGTGCTGCGAGCCCGCAGCAGGAGAGTGACCGCA
>CAZSTM010000329.1:0-5266 GCA_964609635.1 uncultured Gemmatimonadales bacterium | reverse complement strand
CACAGAGTCACAAAATAAAAAAGGCACAAAGGCACAAAAGAAAAAAGGCACAGAGTCACAGAGGCACAGAGGCACAAAGGCACAAAAGAAAAAAGGCACAGAGGCACAGAGGCACAAAAGAAAAAAGGCACAAAGGCACAAAAGAAAAAAGGCACAGAGGCACAGAGGCACAAAGGCACAAAGGGACAGCCGCAGACTTGCGCGGCTTTACGCGCAACAAGGCACAAAAGACCCCACCCCAAAACCTGCAGAGGGCAGGGCTCGCGAGTGAACGCGAGCGAGAGGCATGGAGGGAGCAGGGCTCGTTAGCGAACGCGCGCGAGAGGAACAGGGGTCGTGCCCTGAGACACTTTAATCTAAAACTCTCAAGACAGCTGCCAGGTCTCCGCGATATCGGCCGCTACCTGGGTCGAGGAGGCCAGGGTGCTGAGCAGCAGCCCCCGGCCGCCGTTGACATGTGAGCCTGCCGGGCAAAGGTCCTCCAGCTCTTCTTTACTCGGCCGGTGTTCAGCGGAAAAATCCGCTGCAATGGAAAGCTTTCGCGGACCCGTCAGCCAGCCCCCCTGCTGGTGGAATTCGACTCCCTGCCAGGAGTCGAAACCCAGTACGGCGGGGCATTTTTCCAGGGTGGAAAACACGTGGCCCGCCTCGGCCGGTTCGGTGCAGCAGTGCACCAGCACCGGCCCCAGGGTCTCGGCAAAGCTCTCCAGGGCCGGGAACATGAACTCCTCGATCATCTGCGGCGACAGGTTGACCATGGAGTCGCAGGCCAGCCGTATCCCCGGGAAACAGTGCCCGCGGATGGTCACCATTTCTTTTTCAGGCTCGCCCAGCAGACCTTTGAAATCGAGTATCAGGCGGATGGTCAGATCGCCGATCAGCCTTAGGAAATCCGCCGCAGCCCCGGGCTCGAGCAGCATCTCCATCAGGAAATTACCGCCTCGCAGGTTGAGGGCATAGTCCAGCGGACAGTACATGCTGGGGGCCAGGATGTAAACATCGTCCGGGGCATGCTCGGTCAGGAGGCTCAGGGTCTTGCGTGCCCGGTCCACCCAGGAAGTATCCAGTGACACCGGCGGGTGACTGAGGGCCTCGGCCAGGGAATCCACGCAGGGGTAGCACATGGGTTTGCTGTCCACGCCGGGAACCTCGGCGATCCGCGCGCCGAACAGGTCCGGCACCAGCATGTCGCCGTAGGGATTGGCGATCACCGGCACCCAATCGGTTACCACGTCCCGCCTGCCCTCGAGCAGGCGCAGGCCCCGCTCCAGGGCCTTTTCCGGCCGGTTGGCCGCCTCCCAGTAGCTGATCCCGTGCCTGGCGGTTGGAGGGAAGACGTTAAAGACTATCTCCCGGCAGCGGCCCAGGTAGGCCTCATGGTGACGGGCACGGAGGTTTTCATCTATTTTCGGCATGCTTAAACGGGATTTGATTTTATCTGCGAGAGAACTATTTTGCGTTTACCCGAGTTGTAAGGGCACGGCCACATCACCGCTCGTAGCGCGTTCGTTAACGAGCCCTGCCCTGTGCCCCTACATTGATTTGTTTTACAGCATGTTTTATTTCCTAGTCCCTGGATTTCTCGGCCGCCTCGATGGCCTGGACGGCGTATTTAACATTCAGCGCCGGCTGGTCCAGGTACTTGGGAAACATACCCACCACCGTGCAGTCGATGGGTTTTATATTGCTGAAGGTCCACTTGAAAGTCTGCTGCACCTGTTCCTGGGAGCGGCAATTCCTCCCGGCGCCCAGGATCTTGTATGCCAGGCACTGCTTGTCCGTGGACCGGATGAACTTGCAGAAGCGCGGCGGATCGTCCGGGTTGAACTCTTCTTCCTGGAATTTGCCGGTGACCACTGCGCTTTCGCGCGGCTTTCGCGCTATGTTGTAGAGGGGGACCATGTAGAAGTCCAGGTCCCAGCCCTTGTCCTCCACGTAGTCGAAAATCTCCGGAATATGGCCGGCCAGCCCCACCTGCACGCCGGAATCGCGCATGGTTTTCAGGAAGTCCCGGGTTTTGTCGATCCGGCCTGAGACCCAAAACTCGTCGGTCTGGGTGCCATGGTGGTAGATCCCCACGGCGCCGTAAGCGGCGAGCACCCGGATGTTCTGGTGAACATCGTGCATCTCGCTGGCGGTCTGGGCGATGAACTGAAGGTTGCCGCCCTGGCGCTTGAACAGTTCCAGGTAGTGCATCATGCGGTGGAAGTCACCCCGGGCCTGCACGGTATTGATACCCGCCGCCTGACAGCGATGCAGGGTTTCCACCACTTTTTCGACAGTGAAATAACTCTGCATGTCCTGGTTCATCTCCTCGGTGAAATGGCTGTTCCAGACGAACGGGTTGCCGCCCACTATCAAGCGGGTGATCTTGTGGGGGCCGAAATCGACGGTGGGAAGGCCGTTCGATGAGGATTGTTCCACGCTCATTTTTTCTCCTTATAGGCAGCGAGCCTTGCGCTGCAGGTTTGCCTTTCGTGCAAAAAACTACTTGAAAAAAACCGGGAAGGTTTTTTTCAACACTCTACTTGGTTCAGCTTTCCCGGCTCGAGGGTGCAGGCTCCACGTGCACGGTTACATCGTAGATGTTATCGACCTCGCGGGTTATGGCCTCCTCGACCCCGGAAGCGATGAGATGCCCCTGGGTGACTGTCAGGCCGGGGTCTACCAGGATGTGAAGGTCGGCGATGATCTGTTCCCCCAGGTAACGCGCCCGGAGCTTGTGGATCCCTACCACGCCGGGATGCGAGGTTGTCGCTTCGCTGATGCGCTCGATTATCTCGGGGTCAGGCGCCGTGTCCACGATGTGCCTCAACGCCGGGAAGGTGACCATAAAGCCCACCTTGGCGATAACGAACGAGATCCCCATGCAGGCCAGCGGGTCAAGCACCCAGAGCGGAGGGTGGATTTTAAGCAATGCCAGTGAGATCAGCACCACCAGCGAGCTCAAGGCATCGCTGCGGTGATGCCAGGCATTGGCGAGCAAAGCCCGGCTGCCGGTTTTCTCGCTCACCCGCTGCGTGTAGCGATAGAGGAATTCTTTCGAGACCACACTCACCGCGGCAATCGCCAGAGCGACTGCCGCCGGCTGCCGTGGGGCCGCGCCGAGAAGAGTTTTGACCGCATCGATCATCATCAGCACGGCAACTCCGAGCAGGCAGATCCCCACTATAATCTCGGAGAGGGTCTCGATCCTTTTATGGCCGTAGGGGTGGTCTTTGTCCCCGGGGCGGGAACCGACAATAATGCCGAAAATCACCACGATGTCCGTGGCCAGGTCCGAGAGCGAGTGGACCCCGTCGGCGACCAGGGCGCGGCTGTGCCCTGCCAGGCCTACCCATATCTTAAGGGCGGACAGGATGATGTTGATCGTGGCGCCCAGGGCGGTCACCCTGACTCCCGCCGAATGCGGCGGTTCTGTTTTTTGGACCGAGATTTCCATAATAGTGTCGATAAAATTTTTATAATAATGGCTCAAACAGCAGCGTTCGTCAAGAACCACGGCTTAAAACACCGGGGTTGCGGCCCACCCGGGCCCAAGCCTCGAGCCTGACGACCGGCGGCAGGGGAGTCCCGGGAAGAATTGACTGTGGCAGCTATGTAAGGCTTGAAAAAAACAGACGAGATATTTCAGCCGTAGGGAATACGCTGAGGAATACCTGCAGGGTCACATACAAATCTTTGTAAATACCGGCCCGCTCAATTGCACTTTCCAGCCCGGACATCCAGCAGGAAAGAAATAACGTCATCAATACCGAATGCGCCGTTCCCGTTCCAATCCGCGGAAAGGTCATTGTTCCGGCCGAGGATGAGCAGGGCTATCGCGTCTGCTATGTCCACCCGTCCGTCTGCGTTCATGTCGCAGGACACCTGAACAGCGAATATATAATCATATAAATGCTGGATGTTGTCTAAATTTCGCGATGGACCAATACATCTCCATTCCGGGTGCAAGGGTTTCATTTTTTCCAGCCAGGTAAGGGCCAGATTTCTGGCTTTACCGGAAAGCGGCGGCAGGCTGTCCAGTGAAACTTCCTGAAGGACCAATTTGTAGAAAAGGAAGAAGAAAAAATTCTCGATGTCGAGAGTGTCGACCCTCCCGTCGAAGTTCAAGTCCATTTGCTGTATCATATCGTTAGTATCCGGCAGCACGCCCAGGCTGTCGCTGAAATAGCTGAAGAAAATAACCGCATCGTCCGTCCTGCGCATGAAATCGTAATTCAGGTCGCCGGGAGTCGGGATGGGAGGGGAAAGGTATAAAATTCCTTCCCTGTAGAGCGGGTTAACAGGAAAAATTCTCCACACCTCGGGCCTTTCTATTCTTGGCACATTTAGATAACTTTTATATCTGAAAAAACCGTCCTCCAGCCAGGCAAAAATCCTGGAGGCCAGCATGATTGCTTCATCGGTCATCATCGGTTTTAACAAGGGATCGACAAGAATAAGGGGAAAAGCGGAATAATATATTTCTTCTTCTAATATCGGGTAAAGATATGCTTCCGCATCTAGAAAATTAACTTGCCCATCCGCATTATAGTCAATCCGTTTTAATACAATATTATCTTCAGCCAGAACGCCTACACTGTCACTCAGGTAAATAAAGAAAATAATAATATCATTTTTTTCAATTTGCCCGTTGTCATTCAGATCATACGACATTTCAACAGGAGGTTGGTCTGTAAGGCCTAGCTGTCTTTTGATTCCAACAGTTTTGTATCTCCATTCCGGGTGTTCCTGTTCTATCCAGAATATTATATTTCGGGCATTTTCTTTAACCGTATCGCTCATATAAGAAAGGCTGTCAGGATGCGTCAGGACAGGATTATAAATATATATGCTAAATAAACCTCCAAAAAAACCTTCAATATCCAATTCATTTATCACCCTATCAGTATTAAAATCAAGTAAGTCTAAAATTATATCTTCGGGAAGAGCTTCAAGACTGTCCGTGTGGTAAATAAAAAAAAGTGCAGCATCTTTTAAATTGACTATGCCGTCACAATTCAAATCTTGCTTGTAAAAGCATGGTAATACAACAGAGTATTCTTTTTGCGAAACACTATTAGAGTTAATTGTAAACAATAATATCATGATAATACCGGGTATAATATTATAACGCATTGAAGCGGCCTTGTTGATTAAAGGAAGAAAAGACAATCCACTTTTTTCACTGCTCCTTCGCCTTCACTTTATGACAGTGAGCGAAGACGAAGGAGCAGTTGTTAGTACGGACACAGACTATTTCAAAACGACCATTTTTCTTGTT
>CAZSTM010000328.1:0-5285 GCA_964609635.1 uncultured Gemmatimonadales bacterium | reverse complement strand
GGGAACGCGCAGCCGTCCGAGTCGATACCGACAAAGAATTCTTTCCGGGGTTGAAGGTTTTTCAGTGCATCGTTATGGGCCATTAGTTAAATCTCCTCGAATATTTATGCGGGATTATGTCTTTTTAAATCGGAATTTTCAATATAGGTTTCCTGGCAAAGGCCATTAGTTTCATCAATATCTTTCAAGGGCGAGTCATGCCTCGCTCCTACAACTGACAGATATCTCCTGCAGGCAATAAAGATAAATTCTAGGTAATACCGTACAACCAGTCCTCTGTTTCATCCTTGCCTGTACGTTGGTGGTTCTCACGGTCCAGAGACCATCGTGAAGGATTATAAATAATGTATTCCCGAATCCGGTTAAGTTCATTTTAATTTCTTATTACATGTTCGTAATAACTGCGTTGCCAGAATGGCACGCCGGTTGTTCCGCGAATTTGGTTTATGCGGCGGGCGGAAAAGGTTTTGAACGCCCGAACTATTTCGGGCAATCCATGTAATTTTGATATAGCGAATTCTGTAGGAGCGGGTTTCAAACCCGCCCTTGCATCGGCCAGCACGATAATTCCATGCATATGGTTAGGCATGACCACAAAAATATCCAATTCCAGACCAGGATAATGATTGGGTAAATCATACCAACATTCCTGTACGATATTACCCCATGCATTTATCAGTATTTCCGCGTCTGAGATTTCCCCTAACAGGTGTTCATGATTTTGGGTGCAAACCGTGATAAAATAGGCTCCTGCCTGTGAATAATCGTAATCTTTCAGGCGAATAGAACGACGTTGAGGTATGTTGATATTTTCCCCGGCCATTAGTTTTCTTATACTTTAGTAATCCCGGGATCATTGAGGGCGGGTTTGAAACCCGCCCCTACAACTGAAATTATGAAATAGGTATTATAATAACGTCACAATATTTATGAAATCACGTATTAAATTAGTGTTTATCATACCCCGCAGAAGGCGTTGAACCCGCCGTCGATCGGGATCACGGTGCCGGTAACAAAGCTCGAGGCGTCGCTGATCAGCCAGAACAGCGCTCCGAGCAGCTCTTCCGGCTCACCGTAGCGGTCCATCGGGGTGGCGGCGATAATGTCTTTGCCGCGCGGCGTGGGCTCGCCGGTTGCCTGGTCCACCAGCAGGAAGCGGTTCTGGTCTGTGAGGAAGAACCCCGGCGCGATAGCGTTGACCCGGATACTGGTCGAGTAGTTCTGTGCCATGTGGATTGCCAGCCACTCGGTGAAATTGCTGATAGCGGCCTTGGCCGCCGAGTAAGCGAGGACCTTGGTCAGCGGGTGGAAGGCGCTCATCGAGCTGATGTTGACCACGTTGCCGGCGCCGCGTTCGGCCATGGCTTTGCAGAAAATCTGGCTGGGCATGATCGTACCCAGGCAGTTAAGGTCGAAAACCCAGCGCACCGCCGAATCGGGCAGGTCGAAAAATGACAGCTCTTCACTGGTGGTGGCCTCTTTCTTGTTTCCGCCGGCGCCGTTAATCAGCACATCCACCGGGCCCAGGGCTTCGACTACCTTTTCGTGGGCCTCGATCACACTGGCCCGGTCGAGCACATCCACTCCCACGGCTACAGCCTGGCCGCCCGAGGTTTTGACCCGGTCGGCCACGGTGGCTGCCGCATCCTCGCGCAAATCGAGCACGGCCACCCGGGCCCCCGCCTTTCCCAGGGCCTCGGCCATTACGCTGCAGAGTATCCCGCCCCCGCCGGTAACCGCCACCACCTTACCGGAGACATTGAACATTTCCGCCAAATATTCCTTTGCCATGATTGCTCCTTATTCTCTTCAAAATACAACCGACAAAATGTGTTTCCAGGCGATCCGGGAGAAGAAGGGCGCGACATGTTTCGCCCCGACAATATATCCATATTATTGCCGACAAACTGAATGAATTATTTTGCAGCCGCGCCCAGGGTTTCCATGTGGCGGCCGATATGACGATCCAGGTTGTCGTAGCAGGACTCCTCGTGCTCGTAGAGCACCCGGTAGATTTCATCCCGGAAAAGATACCGGCCCGCCTCATCCCGCATGGAGAGCAGAGACCCATAGGTGATATGCATCAACTGGCGCGGGTCCACCTTGTCCATCAGGGACGCCAGCTCGCTGTCGGGGACGGAGTCCACCTCCGGGATGGCGGCCAGGTCCGTGGTTACATGGTAGCTGGCCCGGTCTTTCTCGAAATTCTCGACAGCCACCTTGTGCATCCGGCGGTAAAGCTCCGGCGTATGGGCGGCGATCACCCGCACCGCCTCCAGCCAGCTGGTGCCCGCGGTCTTCAGGTGGAAATAGCCCCCGGTGAGTTGTCCCACCAACGGGAAGATCGAAAATTTATCGCTGCCCGAGTGGACACTTATCTTGTAGGGTCCCAGTTTTTCGGCCAGCAGGGCATGGGCGGCGAACTGTCTTTCGAACTCGGCGACATCTCCGATGTAATCGATGCCCTTCTGGAACTGTCCGGTGAATTTGGGCGCCAGGCTCTGCCAGGAAACGCCCCCGGCTTTCAGCTCGGTGGCCACGAACAGGTGGTCGCGCACGGTGGTGTCGGTTTCAGTCTCATCCACGCTGACCTCGAAATCGAATCCCTCGATGTTGTCTCCGGCTGCGGCGGTGAGTTCGCGGTAAATCTGCGCCATGTGTTCTATCGCCCGGTGGTAAACCAGAGCGCAACGAGCCAGCTCGGGCCCGGAAAATTCAACCGAGAGACTCAAGTCTCCTTTCTGGAAATTCCAGGTCTTATCTCTGTAGCGGTCCTGGATTTCCCGGCAGCCGCTTAAGCTGTTGAACCGTTCCAGGGCTTGCTCATCGCTCAGGTGCACGGCTTCGGGATTTATGTGGTCCGAGGCGTCGATGGTGAACATGGTAAAACCCAGCCGGTAGCAGGAGAGCGCTTCGCTCGCCTGCTTGATATGATCTGCATCCGCGGCGAAAGTGCCGGCGTACCCGGCCTCGAAAGCTCCCCAGCCGGCATCGTCGATCACCTCCTGGGGCTTGCGCTCGGTTCTTCCCAGCTCACGCATGGATTGCTGGGCCAGAACCGGAAAGATATCGAAACGGCTGAAAGCTCTCAGGTGCCCGGGAGTCGCTATACCCAGCCGGTCACCGGTGCCGAAAGATACCCGCCGACCGATGGTCACCGGCGCAATCCAGGGAAAAGTCTCCCGCAAAGCCCCGGCGTTATCGGCATTGAGCTCACACATCTTGACACCTTCATCTACCGCGCCGTCGAATCGCCTTGCCGCTTCGGGCGGGCCGGCTATCGCCAGCCGTTTGCCCTCATCGGTGCGGGCCATGCAGAACAGCGCACCGTCTGAAAATTTCACGGAGGCCGGATATACGCCGGGCACCAGGGCCAGGCTCTCAGCGCCCCCGGATGAGGCTTCTTTTATGGCGGCTGCTATCTGTTGTTCATTCATCTACCAAACTCCCGGTATGAAATATTATTTCAGACATGATAACAAGATGAGCCGGATTATGTTGTCCTGGTTATACCTGGTATAAGTCCTTAAATAATTTCCCTGCTAGTTATTTAAACTGGTATTCGGCGCACTTGACAGGCAGCCATTTTTTCTCGAAACGCATGAAAAGCGGCAGCCCGCCCTCGATGGGGACTTCCACCTCTCCCCCGACCAACGGCCTGGCGTAGTCGATAAACTCCTGTGTGGGGAAATTGCCCTTGTCATTCATCCACTCTACGGGCAGCTTTTTTTCGCCGTTGGCCACATCCTCGAGTTTCGCCAGGCCCGTGCCCGCCTGGTAGGGATCGTTAGAGGTACGCTCCAGGGTCACCATGTAACCGCTGGTGCCGCTCACCGCGTGACGGACGGCCTCGGCGCCGCAGAGCCAGGCCTCATCGCGGTCGGTGCGTGAGGCGAAATGCATGGCGTTGCGCTGGGTCAGGCCCTGCATCATCCAGCGGGTCTTGAAACCCAGCTCGTTTTCGATAATCGCTTTCAGAGCCTGGGAGACCCCGCCCAGTTGGGAATGGCCGAAACTGTCCTTGGCCAGGACGCTGGAGTCCTCCGAGACATACTTGCCGTTGTCCCAGCGCATGCCCTCGCTGGCCACGATAAAACAGCGGCCGTGCCGGGCATGGACCTCGCGCACATCCTCGACAAACCTTTCTTTCGAGAAACTGACTTCAGGGACATAGACCAGGTGCGGGGCGTCCTCCTCGCTCCTGCGGGCCAGGGCGGCCGCGGCGGCGATCCATCCGGCATTGCGGCCCATGGTTTCCAGCACTGCGCAGGTATCGAAAGTGTAAAGGCTCTCGGTATCTCTGCCCGCCTCCATGCTGCTGGCGGCGATAAACTTGGCCACGCTGCCGTAGCCCGGGCAGTGATCGGTAAAGGCCAGGTCGTTGTCGATAGTCTTGGGCACGCCCATGACTATCATCTCATAGCCCATCGAAGCGCTCAGGTCTTTGATCTTGGCCGCGGTGTCCATGGAATCGTTGCCGCCGGCGTAGAAAAAGTAGCGGATGTTATGGGCCTGGAAAACCTCGAGCACCCGCTGGTAATCGGCCCGGCTCTGTTCGAGACTCTTGAGCTTGTGACGGCAGCTTCCCAGGGCGGCGCTCGGGGTGGTCTTGAGCATCTGAACCGCTTTGGGGTCCTCGGCGCCGAGGTCGAAAATTCTCTCCTGTAAAACTCCCAGGATACCATTATGCGCAGCGAACATGCCGGTGATTTCAGCATGCCCGGCCGCCTCCTGGGCCACGCCGCAGACCGAGGAATTTATCACCGCGGTAGGGCCCCCGCTCTGGGCCACCAGAGCATTGCCTTTGACAGCGCTCATTTTTTCGCTCCCGATTTTTTCTCGTTGCAGATGATCAGGTCTATCTTTTCAAGCTGAAGACGCCGCAGAAGTTTAGGATCGGAGATCTCATCGATCAGCAGGTGGTCCACTTCCGCGAAAGTGGCGAAAGGCACCAGGCCGCTGGTTTCGAACTTGCTCTGGTCGGCCACCACGAAAGTTTCCTCGGCGCAGGCCATCATGCGCTTTTTGGTTTCTCCTTCCACGGCGTTGCCGCAGAAAAATCCGCGCTCGATCGAGACCCCGCGCGCCCCGATAAATGCGCGCTGGACATGGAGGTTCTCGAGCATGGACCAGCTCTCCGGGCCGATTACGGCCAGAGAGGCGGTGCGGAGCATGCCCCCTGTAAGGATCACGCTTACACCCTCGGAATCGCATAACTCCACCGCCACGGGGATCGAGACGGTAATCACTGTCAGGTCTATGTGGTATTTCAGGTGGCTGGCGAT
>CAZSTM010000327.1:0-5302 GCA_964609635.1 uncultured Gemmatimonadales bacterium | reverse complement strand
TTGGTGGATTGGTTTAGAAAAATACGTTACACTATTTATGAATTCATGTACTAAGGCAGTCTTCCCGCTCCTGTTGCCGGTTCTGTTTCCCCGCTCATCTTCAACCGCTCTCAAGCCTTCCGAAACCACAGAATATTCGAGTTGTTCGGCCTGGGCGTTGATTCCTGCGGGATAGAGGTATATAATATAAGATCGGTACCGCGGTCGGGTGCGGGAACTGCAGCAGTGGTGTCCTGCACCTTAAAGCTTTCAGTAAGGTATGTCCGCGTAACCCGATAGAGTATGAAAAAAATCCAGGAGACAGTAGTCGGAAGGAAAAACTTTGAATAAACCCGATCCCCAAAAGATTCATCCTCAAAGCCGTCCCGGCGCAGGCTCCGGGCTGCCGGGCGATGATTTACGCCTGGTGTTCTGGGAGACCACGGCCGGCTGCAACCTGAGCTGCCGCCACTGCAGAAGGCTCGATGTCGCCGGCAGCGGCCTGGCCCCGGGGGATATGGACACCCAGGCCTGCCTGGCTCTGGTTGACTCGATCGCCGAATTCGCCAGCCCCATTCTGGTCTTGAGCGGCGGGGAGCCGCTCATCCGGCCGGACATTTTCGAGATCGCCGCCCATGCCGCCGGGCGCGGACTGAAAGTGGCCCTGGCCACCAACGGTACCCTGGTGGATGAGGAAACGGCCGATAAGATCGCGGCCTCGGGCGTGCAAAGGGTCTCGATCAGTTTCGATGGGGCGACCCCCCAGGTGCACGATTCTTTCCGGATGCTGCCCGGCTCGTTCGAGAAAGCCGCCTCCGGATTTCGCGCCCTGAAAGCCCGCGGCCTGAGCATGCAGGTCAACTGCACGGTGGCCCGTCACAATGACCATCAGCTCGACCAGGTGTTGGAGCTGGCCCGGGACCTGCAAGCCGATGCCCTGCACTTTTTCATGCTGGTGCCGGTGGGCTGCGGGGTGGAGATAAGCGAGGACCAGCAGTTGAGTCCCCAGCGCTACGAACAGGTGCTGAACTGGATCTACGACCAGAGTCTGGCCCACCCCGAGCTGCAGCTCAAGGCAACCTGCGCGCCTCATTATTTCCGGGTGGTTTACCAGCGCGGCGGCGGCAAGGAGCTTAAAGCCAGGGCCGAGGCTCACGGTGAGCACGGGATGCACGCCATGACCCGGGGCTGCCTGGCGGGCAGCGCGGTGTGTTTTGTCAGCCACACCGGCGAGGTTTTCCCCTGCGGGTATCTGCCGGTTTCCGCGGGTAACGTGCGCACGACCCCCCTGGAGAAAATCTGGAACCAGTCGCACCTGTTCCAGGTGCTGCGCGATACCGGGAACCTGACCGGCAAGTGCGGCCTGTGCGAATATAAGAAGGTGTGCATGGGCTGCCGCGCGCGGGCCTATGGTCAGGTGGGGGATTACCTGGCCGAGGAGCCTTTCTGCACCTACCTGCCGAAACGTGCCGACCGATCTACCTGAACCTGAAGAGGTCAGAGGCCGCGCCGGGGTATCATCTAAAGCTTGACCGCTATTCAAGATAATTTTTATTTCTTTTTAATATTCTACTTGGAACCATATATGCCCCACCCCTTAGCCTCCCGCACCGCCGATCTCAAACAGTCTGAAATCCGCTCCATGACCCGCCGGGCCGTGGAAACCGGAGGGGTGAACCTCTCCCAGGGCCTCTGCGACCTGCCCACCCCGGACCCGGTCAAGCAAGCCGCCTGCCGGGCCATAGTTCAGGACAACAACATCTACGCCCCCATGAACGGCCTGGCCGGGCTGAGAGAGAAAATCGCCGGGAAGCTGGCGGCTTTCAACACGATCACCGCGAACCCTCAAGACCAGATCACCGTGACCAGCGGGGCCACGGGCGGCTATACCTGCGCCATGCTGGCCCTGCTCGAGACCGGGGACAAGGTGCTCACTTTCGAGCCGTTCTACGGCTACCACGTGGGCGCGCTTAAAATCCTCGGGTTCGAACCGGCGACCCTGCGGCTCGAGCCCCCGGACTGGCAAATAGATTACCGGCTTCTGGAGGAGACTATAACACAAGCCAACGGGGTGCGGGCCCTGCTGCTCAACACCCCGGCCAACCCCATGGGCAAGGTGTTTTCACGGCAAGAGCTTGAAAAGATATCAGAACTCTGCCGCAAGTACGACCTCTGGGTGATCACCGATGAGATTTACGAGTATGTTACTTTCGGCGGGCGCAGGCACGTAAGCATCGGAGCGCTGGAGGGGATGTTCGCCCGAACGGTGACAGTCTCGGGTTTCAGCAAGACTTTCGCTATCACCGGCTGGCGTCTGGGCTATGCCGCAGGCCCGGCAGCGGTGATCGAGAAAATGGCGCTGGTCAGCGATCTGATCTACATCTGCGCCCCCCACCCCCTGCAGGCCGGGCTGGCTCGGGCCATGGGCGAGCTGGATGAAAGCTACTATGCCGGCCTGCCGCAGATGTACGACTCCAAAAGGGTTTTGTTGACCGCGGCTCTCGAAAAATTCGGGTTCGAGCCCCTGCCGCTGGCGGGAACCTATTTCCTGCTGGCCGACTACTCGAAGCGCTACGGCAAGGTCGGCTCCCTCGAGGCGGCCAACCGCCTGCTGGAAGAGACCAGGATAGCCTCGGTGCCGGCGGCCAGCTTCTACTCCGGCGGCGAGGACCGGACCTGGCTGCGCTTCTGTTTCGCCAACAAGGATGAGGACCTGGAAAGGGCGGGAATATTGCTTTCTGAGGCCTGTTAGGATTTAACTGAAGTTAGTCTTCAAGGGAGTATCCTGCCCAGCCGCTCGCAACGTCTGACCATTGGAATCAGACACGCCGGAATCCTTAATCCGAGAAGGCTCAGCACTGTCGCGAATGGCTATCCGGTTGTACCTGTTTTCGTCCGGTCTCCATTAGTTAAGTTTTTCTGATATGGAGCTCACGGCAGGTTCTGTTGAAGGCATTGGTTCAAGGAAAGGACCAGTAATCTCTATCACTTCATTTTGAACAGTTGCAAATAAAGATTTTCCATCCGGGCTGAACTTCAAAACTTTAATTATCTGATTTCCGGTAAGACCTGAAGCGAAGACTCTCGGGTCGCCGCCTTGGTTGGGTATCCACCATATCTCTCCTGGCTTATTTTTAAGCAAAAAGTAGATATCACCGGTGACAGGATTAAAAGCCAGCCCTCTTGGTACCGGGACATCCGGCAGAAAAGGTGTAACAGTCCCATCAGCACCTAAACAGACTATTCTGCTACTATCAACAGCAGCTTCCTCACACACAAACAATCTGCCGTCGGGACTGAATACCACTGTAACAGGTCCATTATTAAACACTCCGCCTCTAGCTATGGCTCTGCCTTTACCGGTTGAGGGATTTATAGCCCAAACTGCTCGAGCTTGATCCCATTCAAAAAAATTGGCGACAATCAAATCGCCGGGCTCCACATTAGGTCCCCGAAAGGTTGACGGTGCAATCGCAATACCGCACGGTTTAAACCACCAGTTTCTACCAATATTAACATTCTCAGCGGTTACAAACGCCGTCGGTTCACTTCCGCCTGCCGGGATCTTGAATATAATATCTTTTTCAAAAAAAGCATTCGCCACAAAGACGGTTCCATCCGGATGCTGAAGAATATAAATGGGATTGTCAAAGGGGGCCCCGGTTGTTGAGTACGCATCTCCTGGGTCAAAAGTATCTCCCCTTTTTGCTAAAAACACGCCTTTAGGGTCCTTTTGATTAACGACTAATAAACTTCCATCGTTTCTAAAAGTAAAATCAAGCGGATTCGGCACATCCCGATAAAATGACCCGGCAGAGAAACCAGGCGGGAGAACGATGGAACTTACAGTACTCTTTCGAGCATCAGAAGTATTGATATGATAAACTGTTAATTCTTCATTATCAAATTTTGCTATCAATTCTATTACCGGTCCACTTTTATTAACTATATCAAAGTAAACATGATTACCAAAAAGCCAACCTGACAAAAGTTTCCCACCTGCTTGGAAAAGACATAATAGTCTCCTTTATGCAGGTCTGAGCCACTATCAATCATAATGGAGTTTCTACCCGTCATCATCCTCAGCACCCTGGGTCTAAAGAAAACAATGATGCTATTGGTTTCCGTATGCTTTGAGACAAAATCGAACATCTCCATACTTGCCTTGGTAAAAGCACCCCATCTCATTTCTCGGTTCTCATCGAGATTTGCTTTGGCAGATGTAAGAGAGCTTTTTAGACAGAAAGCGATTATAACGCACCAGAAAGTAACCGTAAGCGCATGACCGACTTTGGAGAATCGTTTACTATACTCAGCACTCCACTTCATTCCTGCAAAAGCAAAATAGATATAAAAGGGCATGATCGGGAAAATAAACCGCGGACCTTGAGTAAGAGGCCAGACTATGAAGAGCAATAATGTCAGAGCGCTATAGACAATGAAATGATAGTTCTTCCTAAGATTTAACCATAAACCGACAAGAACAAATGGGAGGGTAGCTAGATAAATAATATTGTAAAATGGAACATTCCAAAACAAGGAACGCGGAAGCACAGAATAAAAAGATATATTGCTCATTATCGATTGGAGAGTTACCAATTTTAGTTCTAAGATATAAGAAGAAGTTCCACTGGGAAAAATGAGCGAGGTGAAGAAAAGCATGGCGAAAAAAGTAAGGTAGGGAACAGAATTAAGGGCAAGCGTTTTAGCTGAATTGATTTTTCGGTCTGCACAGGAGGCTTGGATTACCTGGCAAATCAGCATCACAGGTAGGAGTAAAAGGCCATTTCCTCGTACGAACCAGGCATAGAAGACAGCCAGCCCGAGAAAAATGTACTTAGGAATTGAAACAGTGGAATTAGGATTTGAAACAATAAATCGGTCGATTAACAGGATAGATAATGTCGAAAAGCAAAGGAATGGAATATCTGATAATATGGTGTTATTGCTCCACAAAAATAAGGGATTAAAAGCAAATAGTGCAACAACAAGTATGTTTTCTGTGGCTGAAAGATACTTTGAAAATAAAATGAAGAGGCAAATTAAGAAAAATCCAAAACATAAAACACTGACGGTTTTCAATGCAATAAGGTTGAGGCCGAAGATATGGAAAACAGGGGCAAGTAATAAGGGGAAGCCCCATGGGTATGTATTTGGCCCTATGCGTCTCGAGGATTCGGCCATACTAAAAGTGTTTTGATCTACAATACTTTGCATACTTCTCTCAACTATGCTTCTTGCCTGCATTATGTAGAGCGAAAAGTCTCCTCCCCAATTGTGACCGGTAGTGAGGGTTGAGTAACTAATCAGACCATAGAATATC
>CAZSTM010000326.1:0-5321 GCA_964609635.1 uncultured Gemmatimonadales bacterium | reverse complement strand
TTCCGAAAGTCCGGTTACAGGTTTGCAAATGGGTAAAATCGGCAGCCTTGCGGTCAGTAAACTTATCTGCGGCGGTAATCTTATCAGCGGCTATGCCCATGCCAGAGACCTCATCTATGTTTCACCGCTGGTGAAAACCTACAACACTGATGAAAAAATTCTGGACACTCTGCAGGCATGTGAAGAAAGCGGGATCAATACCGTAATTGCGGACCCCAGAGAAACTCCGATCAGGGTTTTCCAAAGATATTGGAAAGAACGAGGCGGAAAAATCCAGTGGTTCTCGGAAAGCTACCCGCAGCCTTCCGATGTTGAATCGACCATTCAGAAAGCAATCGACAATGGTGCCTCGGCGGTTTACGTGCAGGGCGCGTGTGGAGACCAACTGGTCAGGGAAGGGCATGTCGAGACACTTGGCAAAGCCGTCGACTTTATCAAATCCAACGGCCTGCCCGCCGGCATCGGCGGTCACCGGCTGGAAGTAATTGTCGCCAGCGAAAAAGCGGGGTTTAATCCCGATTTCTATATGAAGACTCTAAATAGCAACAAATACTGGTCCGCCCGACCGGACGAAGAGTACTCCGACAACAACTGGGCCTATACCCCGGAAGAGACTGTCGAATTTATGAAAACGGTGGAAAAACCCTGGATCGCTTTTAAAGTCCTGGCTGCAGGCGCTATCCACCCGAGACAGGGATTCAGGTATGCATTCGACAACGGCGCCGATTTTGTGGTCGCCGGAATGTTTGATTTTCAGGTAAGAGAGGATGTAATTCTGGCAAGAGACATCCTGTCAAAGAAAATAGAAAGACAGCGGCCCTGGAGAGGATAACTGCTCCGATCTGGGTCATCGGGCGATTCTTGCCGGACAAGTTTACATTGAGATACATAACCGTCAGATATGCACGTAAGCGCAACATACAGGAGTCGGCAACCGGGATCTCCTTATATTAATAAACGCAGCGCTCGAATAAAGACAATTCACCCCGAAGATATATTTTCATGATAATCCGTTCTTTCGAACCGGCAGGCGTATTCCAGAGTCCCGCAGACCCTTTTCCCGATGACCTCCCCCAGGTGGCTTTCACCGGCCGGAGCAATGTGGGCAAGAGCTCGCTGATCAACCGGCTGGTGGGCAGAAAAAGGGCCGTGCCGACCAGCTCGACCCCCGGCAAAACCCGTAAGTTGCACTTTTTCAGGGTAAACGACTGCTTTTACCTGGTTGATCTTCCCGGCTATGGTTATGCGCGCCTGCCCGTGGAACAGAAGCTTAAGTGGCAAAAAATGGTCGAAAGTTACCTGGAAACCAGCCGGAGCTTGCGAGGCGTGGTGAGCCTCATCGATATCCGTCACAAACTTTTCGACAGCGACCGTCAGATGCTCGTCTATCTGGCCTCCCGCCGCATACCGGCCCTGGTGGTACTCACCAAGGCCGATAAGCTCGGCCGGAGCAGGCAGCAGCAGATGACAGCCGGCCTCTTGAAGGAACTCGACGGCGTGGTGGCTCCAGAGCAGGTATTGCCGGTTTCGGCGGTTAAAGGCACGGGCTGCGACCGCCTGCTGGCAGCCATCGAAGAGCTGGTAACCACCGATAGGGAAATTTAAAAACTATTTAATCCACAGATTACGCAGATATCACAGAAAAAAAAGACAATAAGTGATTATCGAACGCAAGGCGCCGACAAGGCTGGGCAAGTTTGAAAAGGCTCAGATTGCCAATTGTTTGAATGTAACGGGATATGAAATCGGATTGATGCTGAATTCCGGTGTTTTGTCTTTTCCAAATCTGACAAATCTGCGTAATCTGCGGATGTAGAATCTAAATAATCTGTGGATAACTACCATGACTGCACAACCGCTTTACCCAATGTTTCTGGCTCCCATATTCAAGGAGAAAATCTGGGGCGGCAGAATGATGGAAAAACTGCTGAACAAGAAACTCCCGCCCGGAAAACTCATCGGCGAAAGCTGGGAGCTCTCAGATTACCACGATGATATCACCCGGGTGCTCAACGGCCCGCTTACCGGAGTGTCCCTGGATCAGCTCTTCCGGGAACGTCCGGAGGAGCTCCTGGGCCGCACGCCCGCTGCGAATGAAGAGTTTCCCATGCTGACCAAGTTTATCGACAGCAACCGGCTGCTTTCTCTGCAGGTCCACCCCCCGGATTCCTATGCCAGAGTGCATGACGGCGAAAACGGCAAGACCGAATGCTGGTACGTGGTTTATGCCGAGCCCGGCGCGACTGTTATCAGAAACCTGGTACCCGGCACGACGCCCTCTGTTTTCCGCGCCGGAGTCGAAAGCGGCCGGGGAATCGAGGAGATGGTCCGCCACTGCGAGGTGAAAACCGGCGATTTTCTTTTTATGCCCACCGGCGTGGTGCACGCCATCTGCGAGGGCACGGTCATCCTCGAAATAGAGCAGAACTCGGATATGACCTACCGCCTGTTCGACTGGGGCCGGGTCGGCGATGACGGCAAGCCGCGCCCCACTCATCTGGATAAGGGTATGGAGGTGATCAATTTCGCCGACAACTCTCCGGACAAGCTCGAAGGCCTCTTACGTCGCCAGGGGGGCAACCGGGTGACCCACATGTGCAGCTGCCGGTACTTTTCGGTGGAGGTCCTGGAGCTGGAAAGCACCTGCCGCCAGGACACGGGCAGTACGAGTTTCGTGGTCCTCACCCTGGTCGAGGGCTCGGCTTCTATTGCGGATGAGAGCTCAATCGAGGTCGAAGTGAAAACCGGAGACACCGTGCTGCTGCCCGCGGTGCCTTCCAGTAGCACGGTGGTGCCGGGACCCGGCGGCTGCAAGCTGGTCAAGGCCTATCTAGACCCCACCCACCAGCGCTTTATCGAGCCTCTGCTTCAAGGCGGAGTGCCCATGGAAAAGATCGAGAGGCATATATTCCGGTAATGTGTCATAGGCTGGAGCCTTTCTCGGGAGGCCAAGCCAAAAAAAATTCCCCTCTTGAGAGGGGTGCCTGCTTTAGCAGGTGGGGTGTGTAATCCCCTCTTTTTAGAGGGGACTCCGGTAGCGTTCTTCCAGATGCAGATTTCACCTGCCGGTAGCTATTCCTTCCAACTGATCCCTTTCACTCCAGCTAAAATCAGACAACCCCATATCCTCGGCCGAACCTACTTCTGATTTGATTTTTAACATTTCATCTAAATTTTCAAAGAAAATATCCACCACATCAGGGTCGAAATGCTGTCCACGTTCTTTTTTAATGATATCGCAGGCTACCTCGACAGGATAAGGGTCTTTGTACGGACGCCTGGAAGTAAGCGCATCAAAGGTATCTGTCAGGGCGACAACCCTGCCGAGCAAAGGTATATTTTGTCCCGAAAACCCCTGAGGATATCCTTTCCCGTTCCATTTCTCGTGATGGCAAAGGGCTATTTGATGGGCAACCCGTAAGGTCTCCGCGTTGGATTCCGCCAGGATATTCGCCCCTATGGTGGTATGGGAGGTCATAACCTGGAATTCTTTATCGGTCAACCTGCCCTTTTTTAATAGAATACCGTCCGGAATGCCGATTTTCCCCACATCATGCATGGGAACGGCGTAAAGGGTATTTTGAACTTCCCCGGCCGGCAGTCCGAGTTTCTCGGCAATCAGCGCACTGTAGCGACTCATACGCATGATATGGTCGCCCGTGTCTTCATCCCGGTATTCAGCGGCCAGTACCAGTCGATGGATGGTATCCAGGTAGGCTTCCTGCAGTTCTCGATTGGCGGCTTTCAGGTCTGAGATGGTCTTGTTCAAATCATCGGCATATTTAATAATCTGCTGATTTGCAGCTTCCAGCTTTTCTCTTTTCTCTTTCTCTGAGCCGTAAACTTCAACCAGGTCTTTCGCATATTTTTTCAGCTGTTGTAGTGCTCCGTCACCGGCTCCCAACTCATCTGTATCATCCATAAAAACCTTCCCCGGGAAAGTTAAGAGTGGCTCTTGTATCCGCCTGTTTCCGGGCGAGGCATGCCTCGCCCCTACGGGCTATGGATATATTGTATTTGAATGATCTATGGTCCTCAAAAACGATTGGTATTTTCATAGCAGTCCCTCATGGCGCTAAAGCGCCACCGGCGAAATGGATGAAAACATTTTGGCGTACGGGCGGGTTTCAAACCCGCCCGTAGGGACACAGCCGGGTGTGGCTCGAAAACCGGAGCGAAGCGGAGATCCGCGCGCTTGCGCGCGACACCGAATGCGTAACGAGCGGAGCGGATGCCGTGTCCGTCTTTGAGTATGCAGTGACGTATATCGAACAAACTCGGTTGTTTTGACGTTATCCAGTTAGGGCAGGTTTGAAACCCGCCCCTACAATACAATCGTATTTTCATAAGAGGGCCTATGCAAGATGTTTTTCCACCGTTCTAATCAGTTCCAGGGGACTGAAAGGCTTGGAAAAGTATTCGCTTGCGCCGGCATCAAGGCCTTTTCTCCTGTCAGCCTGCTGCCCCTTGGCGGTCAGCATTATTATCACACAGTCCTTTGTCTCAGGATTTTCTTTTATTATGCGGGTGGCTTCCAGACCGTCCATGCCTCCGGGCATCATTATATCCATTAGGATCAGGTCCGGCTTTTCCGCCCTGGCAAGCTCGACCGCCTGATCGCCGTTTTCCGCCTTGAGAATCTGGTAATCCTGCGTTCTGAGAGTCACCTCCACAAGCTCCCTGACCTCCAACTGGTCATCCACAATCAGTATCTTTTTCATCTTCTCCCCCTTTGTTGTTGATTTAGATTCTTACGTATTTAGTATAAGAGATTATCTCTCACATCTTTTTACCACCAAGGCACAAAGGCACAAAGATTTCATATTGAGTTCATACGCCAGGCAATTTTCATAACTTTAAAAAAGTTGCTGGTTGCTGGTTGTTAGTGGTTAGAATGTAAAAACCAGCAACTAACAACTGACAACTAACCACTGTCTTTGCCTTTGTCGCTTTTCTTTACACCTTGGTGTCTTAGTGACTTGGTGGTTAGATATTTAAATAAAAAATTTCAAATATTTTTAGCTAGTGTTTTAAGGGAATGGTGAACCTGACCGTCGTCCCTTTACCATACTCGCTTTCCACAAAAACCTCACCACCATGAGCCTCCACAAGGTACTTGATGATTGTCGTGCCCAGGCCGGTTCCCTCAACCGCCGTGTTGGAGGCATCCACCCGGTAGAATTTATCGAATACTTTCTCGACCTGTTCGGGAGTCATCCCTTTCCCCCGGTCTTCTACCGCCACCTGAAAATGGTCTTCCGCCGTTTCGCCGGTAATCTTGATCAAACCGCCGTCCGGAGAATATTTGACCGCATTGCTGA
>CAZSTM010000325.1:0-5335 GCA_964609635.1 uncultured Gemmatimonadales bacterium | reverse complement strand
CAAGCCTTCCAATCCCATGTGGATATATTCACGAGGTTCCATATAGATTATCCCTTGTAACAGACCCGGCCTAGAAACGGCCGATAATTGTTCGTTTCCCGGTTTATTGGGCTAGCATAAATTCGCAGCTTACGGTCATTCCGGGTTTCAGGACCCGGTGGTTTTGCGCCAGCAGTACTTCCACATCGAAAACTTTGATCTCCGAATCCCGGCTTTTCCGGTGGCAGGTGTGGCTGATCGAGGTGATCACGCCGTCGAATTTCAAGCTGGGAAACGCATCCAGCCGGACTGCTACCTTCTGGTTCAAGCCGATCTTCCTGATATCAGTCTCATTGACCGCGGTCAGGGCTTTCATCTGGCTCATATCCGGCAGCTGGACTATTGCCCGGCCTGCGTGGACCTGGTCGCCCACTTGCACCTTCGTGTGGGACCGGTTGTTGCGGTCGTGCACGACCATTCCTCTGGAAGTGGCGCGCAGAGAATAATTCTCAATGGCTCGTTCCGCCTGTTGGATGGAGGATTTAATCTGCTCTATTTTAACCATTTGAATTTTAAGGTCCTGCTCATGCTCCAGGCGGGTGGCTTCAATTTTGTCCCGGGCTTTCCGGAGAGCGATTTCGGCTCTCCCAAGCTCAAGGCGGGCCACCTGCCTGCGTGATTCCGATTCGTAGCGAACCCGCTGGGTGTCGATCCGGGCCTCCTGGAGGTCGGAAAGTGCGCTCTGATAGCCAGCATCAAGTTTTTCCAATGCCATCTGCTGGTCTACTTTCATCTTGTTCAAGTCAGCTTTTGCTATGTCCAGGTTGGACTTCTCGTTTTCAAGCACTTTAAGCACCCCTGACTTCTCGATCTCTGCCACCACTCCACCACGCTCCACCAGGGTCCCCTCCTCCTCCAGGAAAGTGATCTGAGGTCTGCCGTAGGAATAGTGGGACCAGGGCATGACCACCGCCGCATTACGCACTGCTCTCAGCTCGCCGGTTTCGGTGAAAGTCTGCTCCGGGCCGCCGCCTTCAGTGCCGCCGGCGTCTTTGTCCCGGTCCCAAATGCCACAGGCCGTGAGCAGGGAAAATGATAGGATAATATGCAGTGATATATTTTTCACCGGAGTTCTTCCTGCGAATCGGTTTTTTTAACTTCGGCTTCTTTCTGCAAGGCAGTCGGATCGACAAGGGCCACCTGGTCACCCTCTGCCAGGCCCTCGACAATTATCACGTAATTGTTGCTTTCCGCTCCGGTGACAATCTTGCGAGGCTCGAAACCGGTGCCGTTCCTGAGATAGACAATTTTTTCGCCATCTTTGATAAAAAGGGCTTCGAGAGGAACGAAAAGCGTATCGGGCAGCCTGTTCACGATAATTTCACAATTCACGGTCATGCCGGGCATCAGTTTATCATCCCCATCATCAAGAAGGATTATGGTATCGAAAACTTTCACATCCGAGTTACGCCTTTTGTTCCGTGCCAGGGTGGCGATCTCGGTCACCTTTCCGCTGAAACTTTTCTCCGGGAATGCATCCAGCCTGACCACCGCCTCCTGCCCCTCCTCGATCCGGGAGATTTCGACCTCGTTCACCTCCACCTCGGCCTGCATTACACTCAGATCGGGCAGCCCGATCAGCGGCCAGCCTGGGTACACCTGGTCATCGACTTGGTATTTCTCGTCGGTCATCCTGCTTTCCCGGAGAATCGCGATCCCGGGAGTCGGAGCGTAAATCGAAAGGTTGTTCAGGGTTTCCTGGGCCTGTGCGAGCTTGATCCTGGCCTGCTGGACCTTGAGTTCAAGCTTGCTGAGCTCCTCAAACTGGACTTTCCGGCGGTTTTCGATCTCCTGCCGGGCCTGCTCCAAGTTGATCTCAGCCTTTTCCAGGTCGAGCTCGATCTTCTTGCGGTCGATATCGGACTCGAATGTGGCCTGCTCCAGCTTGAGTTTCGAGATCTTGTGGCTGATCTCGGCCATTTTGAGGTCCGCCTCGAGCTCCTCCAGTTGGGAACTGTGATTCACGCTTGCCTTGGTCAGCTCGGCCGAGGCGATCTCGAGTTCGTTCGCGGCATCTGAATAGGCCTTTTCCACTTCCGAGGCGTCGAACTGTACCAGCAGATCGCCCTTTTCCACCCGTTGCCCGTCATCCACGATCTTAGCGATCTTGGGAAAACCCATGGACCAGCTCAGGGAGGGAGCGCTGATCACCTGCGACTTGACCGCCTCGAGCTCGCCTGAGACGGTAAGCTTGTCGACAAAATCACCTTGGGTTACGGTGTAAACCGCCACATCGGCCGTGCCCTGGGACGTGCAGGAGAGCTGAACAGCGGCCAGGACGCTGATTGTCAGGAATAATGCAAGACCACTTTTCAAGTTCTGCTCCTTGCGCTTTAGGAAAACACCACTAAAAGCTTGCTGACAAATCATTTCAGCTGTGAAGATACCGGTTCGGTGAGTGCGAGTTCTTCACCGCCCTCGAGTCCTGAAACCACCACTGAAAAATTATCATCCCTATCTCCGAGCTCGATCGGGCGCATCTCGAATTCATCCTCACTGCGCACGTAGATAATCTGGGTACTGTCCCGTTTGAAAACCGCATCCAGCGGAATGACAACGGCATGAGGCACGCTTTCGGTTTTTATTATGCAGGAAGCGGTAAGTCCTGGTACCAGGCCCTCTACGGCAGTGCTGTCGATCAACACGGTAACTTCCACTGTCTTCACGTTCGAGCCTCTTCTCACTCGCTGGGCCACCTTGGCGATCTGCGATACGTGCCCTTGCAGGCGAAAATCTCCCAGCGAGGATAGAGATATTTCCGCCGGCTGGTTCTGGGCCAGTTTCTGCACCCGGGTTTCGCTCAACTCGAGTTTTATCTGGAGCACGGACATGTCGGGGATTTTTACCACTGCCATGCCGGGATACACGGCATCTCCAACATTCATTTTTTCATGATTGATCCAGTTTGTTTCGAACAGGACATATCCATCCACCGGCGTGCGCAGTGCGAGCCGGCCCAGATTTGTCCGGGCTGTTTTCAGCTTGCCCTCGACCTGTTTTATCTGGAGTTTTTTTTGCCTGAGTTCCTCTTTCTGAACGGCCGTCAGAGACTCAAGTTTATTGCGGCTCTTCCGGGCAGCGATCTCCGATTGCTCTATTTCCAGCTCCTTGATCTCGCGCTCTCTTGAGGCGAGGAACTCCAACCTCGCCAACTGCAGCCTGGCCGAGGCGGCCTGAGCTACTGCGCTTTCGATCTGCGATTCGAGCTGCGACCGCTGGCGGGCTTGTTCGACCTCCGTTTGCCTGTAATCCGACCTGGCTGTTTCCAGTTGCCTGTATGCGTCATCATAATTTGCCCGATATTTGTCCGAGGAGAATTCCACCACCACCTCGTCTTTCTTCACATATGACCCCTCAATTGGCAGGTAGGAAATCTCAGGCAAACTCTGGCCGATTATCCTCGGAGCAGTAAGCACGTGCGACCTGAGGGCTTCGACCACGCCCTCGGCCTCAACGGTTATCTCGAAATCCCTTTGGACAGCTTTACAGGTGACCGGTAATCCACCGGAATCCTGGGATGAACATCCAGTGAAGACCGAAATGAGCGCCGCAAAAATTGTGATAAAAAAACAAAAGTGGCCGAGGTTATGTTTTGATCGATGATTACCGGATCTCATTTTCAACCTGGAATTGTCCTTCTTCTTGTATGTTTCATTTATTCCGACCGTTCCTGGGTAAGTCCGCCGTACCGAACCCTGTCTTTTCATAATACACATCCCGGCCCTAAAAGGTTACAATAATTTCAAATTTGCTGTCGGCAGGAATGTCATATCTTTGGTAATCCGGCGAACAGCGGAAGAGCCAGGATATGGTAGACTATCCACTAAAGACTTCCTGTCTGTAAAGAAAATGTCATGCCATTTTTCTCGATCTTCCAACTCTGGAACCGATATTGCCCATTTCAAAGTTAACAGACGTTATCCAAGTCTCTTTTCTCTATTTTGGAGCCGGGCTTTCGCTTTTTCCATCTCGAAGCAAGAGTTTCCTTATTGACTTCCATGCTAAAATAGCCGTTCTCACCAGGATTTTCAATGATTTACCGGGTCTGAGCAGGAAAAAAGAGACACTTCTCCCACAATGTGATCTGCAAAAAGGATTCTAGGCAGGGCAACATCGCAATCGCTCAATTCGAAACAGGATTTCTGCAAATATCTTCCTGCTGACAGCCACCTTCCCTTACTCCTCTCGCCACACTTTCGAAACAGAGCCCTGCCTTACTCCATCTTGGCCACCACTCGAGGAGATTTATCCCAACTGGCTGCAAGATACATTATATCACCGTACAACCCTATCGGCTTCTTCGGAGGCCGTCCGACAGTCCGGGTGGGCAGGTGTTGAGTCATCCTCTGCAATAAATCGTTTGCCGGAAGACGGATGGCATACAGAATGCCCCTTTCC
Source organism: uncultured Gemmatimonadales bacterium (assembly GCA_964609635.1). GTDB lineage: Bacteria > Gemmatimonadota > Glassbacteria > GWA2-58-10 > GWA2-58-10 > JAFGTO01. The sequence continues at coordinate 898 of CAZSTM010000325.1, read as the reverse complement.
TCCAAGTCCTCATAAACCTCCGGCTTGGTAAAAGCGGCATCAGCTTGAAAATACATTCTGATTGTACTATCTTCGTACAGCCTGAAAATTAGTTTCAGAAGTCTCCGCCACCGGTCGGCACCAGGAACGTTTCCTGGCCGAAGCATAATGCGAGATAGTAGCATACACAACCCAACTGCCCGGACCGAGGCTCTTGGGCGGAACTGGGGAGAGTTCGCCGGAATGTTGCCGGAGAGTAAATGAAGTTGGACCCCTAAGAGAAAGGGAATAAGGCATGGCTCAGTACCGGAATATTGCTATACGAGGTGTCTTATTACTGATGATGGGATTTATCTGGAGCGGGTGCGGCCGTCAACAATCAACTGTTCCCCAACCGGAGCAGGCTGCCGGGCCTCATCCTACCGTGAGATGGATCCTGGCCTGCAGGGTGGGAAGCGGCGGTTTCGGATGCTTCCCCGGAGACTCGGCATTCACCACACGCACCGGCATGGCCTTACAAGCCTTATCCGATATGAATGCACTGGGACAGCTGGATAGTAAGAATGAATTGGTTGCCTGGTTGCAGGCCAGGCAGGCAAGCGACGGCGGTTTTTTTGAGAAAAAGGACTTTTTCGGCAAGGATAAGACTCTGCCCTGGGGTACAATCAGTGCTCTGGAGCCGACTTACTGGGCGCTGCGCGCACTGAGAATCCTGGGAGCTGAACCGGCGCACCCGCAGGCGGTGGTTGATTTTATTACCGCCCGCCAATTGCCGGAAGGGGCGTTTGAGGCACACGAGTACTCACTGGGAGCGGCCAAGGCTGCACTCTATTCAACCTACTGGGCTGTGGCCGCCTTGAAAGAACTGGGCGCTTGCGTACCCGGCCCGGACAAGTTGACGGAATGGGTCAAAGCCCAG